>CAMNQO010000242.1 GCA_946549475.1 uncultured Bacteroidales bacterium | reverse complement strand
CGTGTCAAGTGCGACGGCCTTCTCAATATGGGCGATGGCGCCCGGGACTTTGTAATCCGCGATGGTACAAAGGGACATATAATAATTGAGCGCATCGTTGTCGGGATGGCGCCGAAGGAGCGAAGAAAAAATGCGGGAAGCCTCTTTATACTCTCCTCGGGCAAACAAATCCACGGCGTCTATCATCCCGGCCATGGCCTCCCGCTCATTTCCGGCGGCGCGGGTCTCCGGTCCCCGGAAAAGCATCAGGGACAACAAAACCAGGGAATATGCAATCTTTCTTTTCATACAACTCGACAAATTTACTATTTTTTTTGTTATTTTTGTTTTTATTTCGGCCTGAGCAATTTTATTGCGCCGCATGCAACCAAATGGAAGAGAAGAGCATCAATATTTTGGTTGAATCCTGCAAGAAGGGTGACCGATCCGCTCAGCGATCGCTCTATGAGCGTCTGGCGTCGCGGATGTTCGCCCTCTGCCTTCGCTACTGCGGCAAAGACCGGCAGATGGCGGAGGACCTGTTGCAGGATGGCTTCGTCACGCTCTTCTCGAAGTTGGACACCTACAAAGGAGAAGGCGCGTTTGAAGGCTGGGCCAGAAAGATTTTTGTCAATACGGCTTTGATGGAACTGCGGCGCAAGGATGCCCTGCGGATCAGTGACGACTTGCAGGATGCCAAATATATGGCAAGCGAACTGCCCTCGGCACTGGAGGACATCGGATATGAAGAACTGATGGAATTGCTCTCGCAACTGCCATCCGGCTTCCGGACGGTGTTCAACATGTATGTGGTGGAGGGGTACTCGCACAAAGAGATTGCACAGGCGCTGGGCATCAGCGAGGTCACCAGCCGGTCGCAACTGGCGCGGGCACGGATGTGGCTGCAGGAAAAAATCAGAGCACGAGCATAGATATAGAGTATGGAGCAAAACGACGGATATCAGGATTTTGACCGGAAGGTGAAAAATCTTCTGGCCGATGCTGCGGAGCCCGCTCCGGAGGGCGCCTGGGAGGCCATTGCCGCCCGGCTTGCCGCAGGTGCGGGTGGCACGGGTGCCGGGGCAGGAGTTACTGGTTCCGGGACAGGTGCCGGGGCTGGTTCCGGTGCCGGTGCGGGAGCCGCACGGCGTGTTGTTATCCGGCCTTGGATACGTCGTACGGGGTATGCCGTGACCGCCGTTGCCGCCGCCCTCCTTCTTTTTATCCTGCTCCAGGACCAGGCGGGCGAAACCGGCCCGGCGCAACGGCCGGAGACACAGGCGATCGCCCAAGTCGTTGAAAAGACAGAGCCGTCAACGCCCGTCCAGACCCCGGAACGGACCCGACCGACAGAGTCGGCCCAGGTGGCGGAATCGGCCCAGACGGCCAGGACGGCGCAACGGACGGAGACACAGGTGCTCGCCCAGGCCGTTGAAAAGACAGCCCCGGCAATGCCCGTCCCTGCTTCGCCAGCCGGCACGGACACCGAGACTTCCGTCGGGGTTTCCCCCGAACAGACAGCCGCCGTCGCATCCACCCCCGAACAGGCGACTTCCGTCGTAGTCCCTGCCGCGCAAATATCCGACACGACCGCCATTGCCCAGATGGAGCCCGGATCCGTCCCCTTCAACTGGGACGACCTGGATGAAGAGCCCGAAAGCAAACCCCTGAAAAAGCATCAGCCCAATGGCTTCCACCTGGCTGCCTACTCCAATGCGCTGAGCAACTTCACCGGCAATAAATCATCGGTCCCGGTCCGGCAAAGCGGCGCCCAGGGCAGCAACCTGCCCGACCATTCCTATTTTTCGGAAAAGGGCGAATCCAGTTACAGCATCCCCCTCACCGTCGGCATCAATTTCACTTACGACCTCACTACCCATCTGTCGCTTGGCGTCGGCGTCAACTACACCCGCCTGTCCCGTCATTTTTCCGGCATATATTACCAATTGCAAAACGACGGGACCTTCGACATCGGCACCGATTACGACAATGTCTATAATATCCAGCAATTCATAGGCATTCCCGCCACCATCTATTTCCACATCCTCCGGACGAAACGCATCAACCTCTATGTACATGCGGGCGGCATGATCGAGAAATGCCTGGCCAACACCTGGACGGCAGACAACCGGGCCATCAACTACAACGAGCCTGTCAAGGGCGTCCAATGGAGCGCCGGCGCCGGAGTGGGGGTCGATTTCATGCTGGCTTCCTTCGTGAGTCTCTATCTCGACCCCGACATCAAATACTACTTTGCCCACAACCAGCCCAAAAGCATCCGCACCCGGCAGCCTTTGATGCTCGGATTTGAACTCGGCGTCCGCTTCCACCTGTAGGGCCTGCTCCGGGAACTACTGCGGATCGGGATAGAAAAGGTCTTTGCGGGGCAACTGGCGGCCGTATTCACGGCGGCAGTCGGAAAAGAAGCGGGAGATGCGGCGCGTGAAGTGATGGCCGCGGTAGGTGCTGCTGTTGGTGACGAAAATCCAGCATTCCCCGTCCGGGAAATACTTGACCAGCGCCGCC
>CAMNQO010000241.1 GCA_946549475.1 uncultured Bacteroidales bacterium | reverse complement strand
CGTGTTTCTTGCAGAATCCGCCGATGGCCAGCATTTCCTCTTTTGTGAAGAGTTTCCCGGAAGGGTTGCAGGGGTTGCAGAGGAGCACCGCCTTGGTCTTCGGCGTCAGAAGTTTCTCGAACTCGGCAATGTCCGGCACCTTGAAACCTTCGCGGATGTCCGTCGCCACCGCTTTCAGGGTGATGCCGTTCAGGAATGCGAAGGTGTTGTAGTTGGTGTAGAAGGGCTCGACGACGATAATCTCGTCACCCTGGTCCGCCGCAATCTGCATGGCGCAGGAAAACGCTTCGCTACCGGCCACTTCGACCAGCAGTTCGCTAAGTTCGAGTTTTATACCAACTTTGTTATAATACTTCTCTATCAGTCCTTTGCGAAGTTCAAGCAGGCCTGCGGAGTTCGTGTAGGAGAGGTGGTGCATCGTTTTGCATTTGTCAATGATGGCGTTGACGGCACAGTCGGGAGACTTGATGTCGGGGGCGCCCACATTGAGGTGATACACCTTGGTTCCGGCCGCTTCGGCGGCATCGGAGAAGGGGACGAGTTTGCGGATGGCGGAGGCGGGCATGGCCGCGGTCTTTTCGGAAATCTTGAGCATCTTTTTGTCTGAAATAGGAAGGGTTTTCGGCTTACTTTTGTCTGATCAGATATTCGGCGATCTGTACGGCATTGAGGGCGGCACCTTTCTTGATCTGGTCGCCGACAATCCAGAAGGCGAGAGCGTTGTCGTTGGTGAGGTCCTTGCGGATGCGGCCGACATAGACGGGATCCTTGCCTTCGAGGAAGAGCGGCATCGGATATTCCTTCTTCTCGGGATTGTCCATGAGCACGAGACCTTCGCCCTTGGAAAAGGCTTCACGCGCCTGGGCGACGCTGACGGGCTGCTCAGTCTCCACCCAGAGGCTCTGGGAATGGTTGCGCAGGGCCGGAACACGCACGCAGGTGGCGCTCACGAGGATGTCGCTGTGCATGATTTTCCGGGTCTCGTTGTACATCTTCATCTCCTCCTTGGTGTAGCCGTTTTCGGTGAAGACATCAATCTGAGGAATGAGGTTGAAAGCGAGTTGGTAAGCGAATTTCTCCACTTTCACGGGCTCTCCGGCGAGCACCTGGCGGTACTGCTCGAAAAGTTCGGCCATCGCCTGGGCACCGGCGCCGCTGGCGGCCTGGTAGGTGGAGGCATGGACACGCTTGATGTGGGAAATCTTTTCGATGGCCATCAGTGCGACCACCATCTGAATGGTGGTGCAGTTGGGGTTGGCGATGATGCCTCGGGGACGCACGAGGGCATCGGCCGCATTGGCTTCGGGGACCACCAGGGGGACATCGGCATCCATGCGGAAAGCGCTCGAGTTGTCAATCATGATGGCTCCGTATTTCGTGATAGTCTGGGCAAATTCTTTGGATGTTCCGGCTCCGGCGGAGGTGAAGGCGATATCAATGTCTTTGAAGTCATCGTTGTGCTGCAGCAATTTCACTTCATACTCCTTGCCTTGGAACATGTACTTGCGACCCGCACTGCGGGAAGACCCGAAGAGCACGAGTTCGTCCATCGGGAATTTTCTTTCGGCCAGTACTTTCAAAAATTCCTGGCCCACGGCGCCGCTGGCACCGACAATCGCTACTTTCATATTTGCTGTATTAAATAATTTCTGAATGAGTCATAATCTTTTGAAAGGGGAGTTTTCTCCACTTTCCCTTGCATAAAGTCTGCCAGGCGTCCGGGAATCTCTACCCGGCCGTCGCAAACTTGAGCGGCGGTGTCCCGGCGGCCGGAAGCCGGCAGGGATGCGTCTTCGGCGAGGATGCTGTCCACCGTGTCCTTGAACTTGGCCGGATGGGCTGTCTCGCAGAAAAATCCGCTCTCACCACTCTGCAAGCCGTCTTTGAGGGCGCGGTAGCCGCAGGCTCCGTGCGGGTCGGTCAGATAGCCGGTCTCGCGGAAACAATCCCGGATGGTCTGCCGGATGACTTCGTCGCTGACGACCGCCCCGCTGATATGCCGGCGGATGCGCTCGTAATCCCCGTCGTACAAGGCATACACACGGGCGAAATTGCTGGGGTCGCCGACATCCATCGCGTTGGCGAGGGTCTGGACGCTGGCCTTGGGCGTATAGACGCCGCTTTGCAAATACTGATAGAAGACATCATTGCGGTTGTTGGCGGCAATGAAACGCTTCACGGGCAGTCCCATGCGGGCGGCGAAAAGGGCGGAACAGATGTTGCCGAAATTGCCGCTGGGCACACACACGACCAGATGGTCCGCCAGTCCCAATTTCTTCATCTGGGCATAGCCCCAAAAATAGTAGAAGGATTGGGGAAGGAAGCGGGCGACATTGATGCTGTTGGCGGAAGTGAGTCTCATCTTTTCGTTTAACTCAGCATCCATAAATGCGTTTTTGACAAGGGTTTGGCAGTCGTCAAACACGCCGTCGATTTCCAAGGCCGTGACATTCTGCCCCAGGGTGGTGAACTGACATTCCTGGATGGGACTGACTTTGCCTTTGGGATAGAGCACATAGAC
>CAMNQO010000240.1 GCA_946549475.1 uncultured Bacteroidales bacterium | reverse complement strand
CCCTGCCGGTCGAACAGTACCCCGACATCGCGCCTCCGATGGTGCGTGTCTCGACCAACTATACCGGCGCTGACGCCAACACCATTATGAAATCGGTCGTTCAGCCGCTGGAGGAAAACATCAACGGCGTGCCGGATATGACCTATATTACCGGCTCGGCCTCGGCTTCCGGCGAAGTCAACATCCAGGTCTATTTCAAGCAGGGGACTAATCCGGACATCGCCGCCGTCAATGTCCAGAACCGCGTCAGCCGCGCGACGGCTTTGCTTCCTGCAGAAGTGACCAAGGTGGGCGTACAGGTGATGAAGCAGCAGAACAACATCCTGCATATCGGCTCCCTCAAGAGCGTCGATGGCAAGTACGATTCCGACTTTATTGCCAACTATATCGACATCAACATCAAGCCGCGCCTGATGCGTATCACCGGCGTGGGTGACGTGATGTCCCTGGGCAACACCTATGCACTGCGCATCTGGATGAAGCCCGATGTGATGGCGCAGTACGGGCTGACTCCCGTCGATGTCTTTACCGCTATTGACGGCCAGAGTTTCGTCGCTGCGACCGGCTCGCTGGGAGAGCAGAGCGAGAATGCCTACCAGTATTCGATGGAGTACAAAGGTACGCTCAAGACCATCGAGGAATTCAACGACATCGTGCTCCGTACCAGTGACGGCGGGCACCTGCTGCATCTGGGGGACGTGGCGGACGTGGAAATCGGTGCGGTCAGTTACAACTTCAATTCCAACATCGACGGTCAGCCGGGTACGTTGTATATGGTGTTCCAGGCTCCGGGCGCCAATGCGACGGAGGTCAATGCCCGCATCAAGCAACTTTATGCGGATCTCAAGCCCACGATGCCAGCCGGGTTGGAGTTTGACATCCTCCAGACCAGCGACGACTTCCTCTTCGCCGCCATCCACAACGTGGTGGAAACGCTCATCATCGCCATCCTCCTGGTGATTCTGGTGGTCTATTTCTTCCTCCAGAGTTTCAAGGCGACGCTGATTCCTTCGCTTTCCATCATCGTGTCGCTGATGGGTACGTTCGCCATCGTCACCGTCGCAGGATTTTCGCTGAACATCCTGACGCTCTTTGCCCTGGTGCTGGCCATCGGAACGGTGGTGGATGACGCCATCGTCGTGGTCGAAGCCGTGATGGCCAAGATGGAAAGCGGTATCACCGATGCCAAACGTGCGACCCGGGAGGCGATGAGCGAGGTGTCGGTCGCCGTCATCTCCTGTACGCTGGTCTTTATGGCCGTCTTTATCCCGGTCGCCTTTATGCCGGGGACTTCCGGCTCCTTCTTCACGCAGTTCGGTGTCACGCTGGCCTCGGCCGTCGGTCTGTCCTGTATTTGTGCCTTGACGCTCTGTCCCGCCCTCTGCGCCATCCTGATGCGTTTCTCGGAGGAAGACGGGTCAAAGAAAGGCCTGAACTATTATGTCAAAAAGGCTTATACGGCCAGTTTCAACGCTATTTTGGGCAAGTATAAGAAGAGCGTAAGCGGATTCATCAAGCGTCCTGTTATCTCCGGTGCGCTCCTGGTCGTCGCGGCCGTCCTGCTGGTGTTCTTTATGCGCAATCTGCCCAGCGGACTGGTGCCGCAGGAAGACCAGGGCGTGTTCTTTGTCGAAGTCCGCGCTCCGGAGGGCAGCACGCTCCACGAGACGGATAAAATCGTGAAGAAGATCGAGGAGAAAATCAAGAAGATCCCGGAGCTGGAAAGTTATGCCGCCGTCAGCGGTTACGGTATGATTGCCAACAGCTCGGCCAGCTGCTACGCGACGCTCATCGTCCGTTTGAAGAACTGGGACGACCGGCCCGGGATGAACCACAACATCGAACTGGTCTATACCCGTTTTGCGATGGACTGTATGGAAATCAAGAATGCGACGGTCATTCCCTTCCAGATGCCGCAGGTGCCGGGCTATGGTACCAGCAGCAGCGTGAGTCTCGTGCTGCAGGATACCAAAGACCGTCCGATGTCCGAGTTCAATGCGGATGCCAACCGTTTCCTCGCGAAGTTGAACGAGCGTCCGGAAATCATGATGGGCCTTTCCACTTATTCCGAGCGTTTCCCGAAATATCAGGTCAGTGTCGATGCCACCCAGTGCGACCGTTCCGGCGTCTCGCCGGCCGAGGTCCTCAATACCCTCGGTGCATACTGCGGCGCATCGTATGTGGGCAATTACAACCAGTTCGGCAAGGTCTATCGTATTATGGCGAACGCCTCTCCCGAATACCGCCTCGACCCTTCGTCGCTCAACAACATTTTCGTCCGCGTGCGCGGCGGCAAGATGTCGCCGATTTCGCAGTTCGTTACCCTGAAGGAGGTCGTGGGATCCGCGTCCGTCGAGCACTTCAACCTCTTCCAGAGCATCACTTGCAGCATTATGACTGCCGGCGGTTTCTCCGAGGGAGACGCGCACAAGGCCATTGAGGAAGTGTTCAAGGAGACGATGCCTTCCGGATACAGCTATGAGTACAGCGGGATGTCCCGTGAGGTGGAAGAGACCCGGGG
>CAMNQO010000239.1 GCA_946549475.1 uncultured Bacteroidales bacterium | reverse complement strand
CGTCGCATTGAGCATCCTCAGCACCCACGATGACAACTGCCGCAAAGCACTGGAGAAACTTCCCTTGCTCAACGGCTGCCAGGTCCACTCCACGGTGATGCTCAGCGAAGTCGATCAGAAAATCTTCAAGAAACTGGGCGTCATGCTCACCTGCGACCCCATCAAGAAGAAATAACTATTTTTCCCAGCGGCTGACCAGTTCGAGATACTCCCGGGAAAATCGTTCCGGGTGCAATTGCGCGAGTGCCGTCCGGCGGGACCGCTCTCCCCACCGGGCCAGGGTGGCATCGTCCGCCATGAGCGCCTTCTGCAAGGCGTCGGCCATACTGACGGGATCGGCCGGGTCGAAGAGAAAACCGTTCACTCCGTCCTGTACATAACGCGGATTGTCGCTCACGGCACTGCACACGACGGGCTTTCCGCACGAAAGTGCCTCGGCAAGCGCATTGGATGTGCCTTCATAGAAACTGGGCAGGCAGAACAGGTCCGCTTCACGGTACACCTCCCGCACCCGGAGCGTCGCCGGATGCAGCACGAAATCCGCTTGCAGCCCCAGACGGGCGATGCCGGCCTTTACTTTATTATAATAGGCATCCTCCCGTACGAGGCCCCACCATTCGATACGGAAACGAAGCCCCCGCCTTTTCAGCAAAGCCGCTGCCTCCGTCAGCCCGAGGACATTCTTGCGGCGGCACACGCGGGCTGTCACCACAATCCTGCGGACCCCGGCCGTCAGGGGGTCTCCGTCCGACGGCATCTGCCGGACCGCCGGAGCGTCCGCCCCGCCGGCCGGTGAAAAGAAATCCACATCCACACTGTTGGCGATGGTAGAAACCTTGGCGGAAAGCAAAGGAAAATCCTTGCGGATCAATGCCTCCTGCGCGAAATTGTTGCAGACGACCCAGTCCGCCTCCCTCCACGAACACCACAGGAAGACCTTCTGCAGCATCCCGATACGGCGGCTGAAATTGCGCTCCGAGACAATCAGCCGGAAGAAGGGATCCAGCCGGTGTACCAGCAACGCCTTGATGCTGGCTCCGGGCAGATAGGCAATCAGCATGTCACAGCCGGTTTCGCGAAGGTACGCGGAAAGGGAGCGAGCCCAGGAAAAGACATCGGACGACTTCTCGAACAAGATAAATTCCAGCCCCTGTCCATCCGGCGCATCCTTGAAAAAATCGCCTTTGCGATAGGTCAGCACGCGCACCTGGTGCCCCGCTTTCCGAAGGGTGGACGCCAGCGCAAGGAGTTGCCTTTCGGCACCCCCCATCTGCAACGAACGGATCATACAGACAATCTTCATAACTGGTATCGCAAGCCCAAGGTGATGGCAAAACTATTTTTCAAGACCTGCCCGGCATCCCCGTACAGGCCATACAGCAGCGACATGCCCTTCACGCCCCCGATATCGGGAATCAATCCCGTAAAAGCGGCGGAGAATTGCAGAAGCGGGGTTTCCTTGACGCTGCCCCAGGGTTTGTGCGCCGCATTCTCCCCGGCATATTGCGTCCCGTATGTCCCGTAATTCTGGCTGAAGGTCAGCATCAGTTTATAGGGAGCCGTACGGAACAAACGGCCGGACAAGCCGAAATGGTGGGCCATCAGGCGGTTGTTTTCAACCCCGGCCACCACCCGCTGGCGGGACCAGGTTCCGGCCCGGGTCCCTTCGGGGAAAAACAGGGGCGAACTCATCGTCCGGCCGTAATATGTCCAGCCGGAGCGGTACTCGCCGCTGTTGAAATAATCGTCGATGCCGATGTAACAGCGCGAAGGGTCCCAGGGAATGGGACGGCCTGCATCATCCACCTCCGGGTCATGGATGGGACCGGACTGATACATCGTATAGGTAAATTCGTAGAGGATGTCGCTCACCCAGCGCCGTTTGTCCCGGAAGGAAAACGAAAGGGAGTTGACTGCGTCCGGGAAATTCTGGAACTTCATCCCGGATTTGTCGTTGTACGGCCTGTCATGCTGGAAAACGATGTCCCAGCCGTTGCCGTGAAAATCGAAGCGGATGAGTTCGGAGCCACCGTGACAGCCCAGCACGTTCATCCGGTCGTTCTGGCTGGCATCCGCACCGCCCGCCTGCCCGGTAATCACGCGGAAATAGTTGGCGAAACTGACCGAAGAACGGGTCTGGCCGGGCATCCGTCCGCCCCACAGCGCATAGTGGTCCAGTCCCAGTGTGATATCCATCCAGGAAGCACATTTCACCTTCAGAAACAGGCTCATGCGGTGAACGAGGGCGTTCTCGGCATACCGCCGGTCCGTCGTCACATAGTCCTCGAAGGAGCCGAAAAACCACAGATGCTCCTTGGTGAAAGGAAAGGCTACGGGCCGGCAGACCAGCGCATAGCCCGGCAGGCTGCGGGCGTTGTTCCCCCGGACCAGACGGCCGCCCGTCGTCGAAAGGGACCCCAGGCGCGCATCATTGGCCAGGAAATCCAGTTCATGGTGTTTCATGCCCAAGTCGAGGACCAGTTTCTTCCAGCGCAGACTGACATAGAGTTCGTCCAACACCGGCTTGTCCGCCTGCAAAACG
>CAMNQO010000238.1 GCA_946549475.1 uncultured Bacteroidales bacterium | reverse complement strand
TGAGGGCGGCGTGGGAATCGAGTGCATAATGGCTCGCGGTAATGCTTGTGCGGTGTACGGGAGGCCGTCGGTCGTATGTCACCGGAATGGCGTCATTGGCCGTAAAAAGATAGGTCCCCTCGAGCCTGCGTCCCTCGCGAACGTAAACCTGACGGGGAAAATTGCCGTTATCCACATATTCTGTAGAGGAAAGGCCCCAGCGCTGACATTCCTTTCGGAACTGTTCAGGAAGCTGGCTGTCGTGCTGGACAAACCAGAGAAGGCCGAGCGTGTAGTCCTTGAGCCGCTGCGCAAACTTGTCCCTCCACTCCCAGGAGGCTGTGGGCCAAGGCCAGTTCTCTTCGGGAAGGTCGGTTGAAATGAATGCCATGTGCTGGTTGTTCGCATCTGTCTTGCCGTTGGGGAGGGGAACCATGTTGGTTACCTTGGCCATTCCCCAAGGATCTCCGGGTATCCGGGTCTTTCCGCCTTTCTTCAAAGCTTCTCTGTTCGCCTCCATCATTTCCGCCGTCACGCTTTCCATACCTATCCCGGTATTGCGGCCTGTCCAGACATCTTCCACCAAGGAGGCATATTCGTCGCGATTGTATCCGGCAGGTTTGGTGACAGGCGTCTGATGCTTCTTGTCCGCGGTGAGACACAGGCGGTAGTTGTATGCCTGGACAGCATTGTCGCCCAAATAGGTGGTGCCGGCACTTTCATACCCCTCAAAACCGTTGTACACCTGTTTTTCACCTTTGTCGAACTGAACGCCCCAGTGGCGGTAAATCTTGCCTGCGCAGGGCTCGCCGAACTCGCTCCTGCCTTCCCTTCCAATGCGGTAGGGAATACCTGCGGCCGCACCGAGGTCTCCCTCATAGGTCGCGTCAATGAAGATGGCCGCCGAATATTCTTCGATCTTGCCGCTTGTCCTTTCCACCACCCGGATGGATTCGACGTTACGTCCATTCATAATGACGTTGGCAGGATCGGAATCGAACTGCCGTTCAAGCAGAACCGTGATTTTGTCCGAATAGACGGCAATCATCTGCAAAAGGGTCTGTTCGGCGACCGAAGGCTCAAAATGATACCCACCGCTGCAATCCCGGACCTGATCGGAATCGGGCCCATAGGTTTGGAGATAGTGCCGGTAGTTCCTCTCGGTAAATTCCAGGAACAGTCCCGTCGTCGCCCCTCTGGTCGTTATGTCCGTGGCGCCAAGCCCGTTGGCGGGAAGGCCCCCGATGTGGTTCGTACGTTCCAGAATCAGTACATTGCATCCCTCTCTGGCCGCAGAGATGGCGGTCATGATTCCGCCGGGCGTACCACCGACGACCACGAGGTCGTAGGAGGTTGCGGCACAGAGCAGGATGGAGGCGGCAGATGCCGCAAGTATCGACAGTATCTTCCTGATCATTGCTCAGAGTCTTTTTTTCGCTTCGATGAGTACCCGCATAAGCGTAGGCTCAAGCAGGTCGGTGTCGATAAATCCCATGTGGGAATAGTAGTCCTTGTAGAGAAGGTCGTATGGGACATTGTTCTCGCGGAGGGCTTTGGTGAACGTCACAACCTGGGCTTTGTCCACGAGGACATCTCCTGAACTGTAGGTAAGAAGGCAGTAGGGAGCGCCCGGATGAACGAACGTAACCGGAGAGGCATTCTTGCGGGATTCCAGTGAGGAAAGTCCGAAATATTTGTCCTGACGGCTGGAGGGTACGAACTCATTGACCGTGTGGACGAGGTCGTAGATGCCGTTGAAAGCCACAAGAAGCTTGGTTCCCGGTGTCCTCATCGCAGCATAAGCGGCGAGATGGCCGCCGGCAGAGTGCCCGGCAAAGCCGAAGCGGGAGGGATCCAGCCCATATTCTTCTGCGTGCTCACGGATATATTTCAGTGCATCCTGGATATCGGACCAGGAGTCTTCGAAAGTGGCATCCTGGGTGAGCAAAGAGTAGGAAATCCTGACGCCGGCGATGCCGTTGCCGGCCAGGTAGCGCGAATGGAGGCTATGGCCGTTGAAGTCTCCCATGTGCCAGCCTCCGCCGTGGATCCAGATGATGAAAGGAAGTTTCTCACCTGTCCTTTCCTTCGGAAGGTCGATGGCCATCTTGAGATCATATCCGGGGTATTGTTTGAATACGACCACCTTGGTCTCGGCCTGGTGATAGTCCTCGTCCTTGATATAAAGACGATTGCGTTCGAAGGGGACGAACATGTCTGCGGGCGCGCCGTCGATGTCGAACAGGCCGTACTTGCGGATCTTGCTCTCATCTTGAAGACGATAGCCGTCCTTGATTCTCACCAGGTCAAGGCTATATCTGTTGATAATCCTCTGCGCCGGGGCGGGCGCAATCGCCGCAAATAGCAGGGCGATACCCATTGTTAACCGTAAAAACTTCATAATTCTTTATTGTTTGGAAAATTTGACGGCGAAACCGCCACCGGGCGCCATCACGATTTCGAGTTTTTCGCCGGAGCGGACGGTCTTCTCAACGCGTTTGTAGTCGTTGCCGTTCCTTCCGGCATTTACACCGTCGCGGAAAATCACCGCCTTGTAGTTGCCTTCGCCGAGGAATGAGAGATCGAGCTCCAGGGTTCTTCCGG
>CAMNQO010000237.1 GCA_946549475.1 uncultured Bacteroidales bacterium | reverse complement strand
GCCGCAATGCCTTCGCGCATTCCTCCGGCATCCACCAGGACGGCGTGCTCAAGAATGCCCAGACCTACGAGATTATCGATCCCAAGGATGTGGGCATCGATGACAACAGCATCGTGCTGACGGCCCGCAGCGGTCATGCGGCGCTCAAGTACCGTCTGGAAGTGCTGGGCGTGAAGGTGGATGAGGAACGCCTTGATCAGATTTACAAGAATTTCCTCCTTCTGGCGGACAAAAAGAAGCAAGTCACGGACGAAGATATCCTGCTGCTGGCCGGGGCCGAACATGCCAAAAATGCGCATGTCAAGCTCGACTACCTCCAGGTGACCAGCGGCAAGGGCATCCGTCCCACCGCCTGCATCGGCCTGGACATCGCCGGCGAGAAATTCGAGGCGGCCGCCCGGGGCAACGGCCCGGTGGATGCCGCCATCAACGCCCTCAAGAGCATCATCAAACGCAAGATGACCATCAAGGAATTCACCATCCAGAACATCACCAAAGGTTCGGACGACACCGCGAAGGTCCACTTGCAGGTGGAGCACGAGGGCAAGGTCTATTACGGTTTCGGAGCCAACACGGACATCGTGACCGGTTCCGTCGAAGCCTACATAGACTGTATCAACAAGTTCAATTAGAAGATGAATACCTTATTCGACAAAATCTGGGACGCGCACGTGGTTTCCCTGATCGAGGACGGTCCGACGCAGTTGTATATCGACCGGCTCTACTGCCATGAGGTGACCTCTCCGCAGGCCTTCGACGGACTGCGGGCGCGGGGTATCAAACCCCTTCGTCCGAAGAAGATTTTCTGTATGCCGGACCACAACACGCCCACCCACGACCAGGACAAGGAGATTGCGGATCCCGTGTCCAAGTCCCAGGTGGACGCCCTCGCACGCAATGCGGCCGAGTTCGGTCTGACGCACTACGGCATGATGGACCCAAGCAACGGCATCATCCATGTCGTCGGCCCCGAGAAGGGACTTTCCCTGCCGGGCATGACCATCGTGTGCGGCGATTCCCACACCTCCACCCACGGAGCGATGGGTGCCGTCGCTTTCGGCATCGGAACGAGCGAAGTGGAAATGGTGCTGGCCAGCCAGTGCATCCTGCAGCAGAAGCCCAAGTCGATGAGCATCCGCATTGAAGGGGAACTCGGCAAGGGCGTGACCGCCAAGGATATGGCGCTCTACCTGATGAGCAAACTCACCACCAGCGGCGCCACCGGCTATTTTGTCGAATACCGAGGCAGCGCTGTCCGCAGCCTGTCGATGGAAGGCCGCCTGACCCTCTGCAACCTCTCCATCGAGATGGGGGCCCGCGGCGGGTTCGTCGCTCCCGATGAGACGACTTTCGCCTATCTCAAAGGCCGCGAATATGCCCCCAAGGGCGAGGCCTGGGACAAGGCGTTCGCTTATTGGAAGACCCTGCGCAGCGGGGATGACGCCGTGTTTGACAAAGAACTTGTCTTCGATGCAGCCGACATCTGTCCGATGATTACCTACGGGACCAATCCCGGTATGGGCATGGCTGTCAACGCTGCCATTCCCGCCCTTGACAGCATCGCTGCCGAACAGCGCCCCGGCTTCCTCAAAGCCATGAATTATATGGGCTTCAAGCCCGGAGAGCAACTGCTGGGCCATCCGGTGGATTATGTGTTCCTCGGAGCCTGTACCAACGGGCGCATCGAAGATTTCCGTGCGTTTGCCTCCCTCGTCAAAGGACGCCGGAAGGCTGCGAATGTTACGGCCTGGCTCGTGCCCGGCTCCTGGATGGTCAAGCGGCAAATCGAAGAGGAAGGCATTGACAAGGTGCTTGAGGCGGCTGGTTTTGCCGTCCGCCAGCCCGGCTGCTCCGCCTGCCTGGCGATGAACGACGACAAGATTCCGGCCGGAAAGTACGCCGTCTCTACCAGCAACCGCAACTTCGAGGGCCGTCAGGGCCCCGGTTCCCGCACCCTGCTCGTCAGTCCGCTCACGGCAGCCGCCGCAGCCGTCACGGGTGTCATCACCGATCCGAGGGATTTCCTCCAATAATCATCCGGCTTGCCATGAAACAGAAGTTTGACATCATAGAAAGTACCTGTGTCCCTCTTCCCTTGGAGAATGTGGACACGGACCAGATCATTCCCGCCCGCTTCCTCAAGGCGGTGACGCGGGATGAAAAATTTTTCGGCGACAACCTTTTCCGGGACTGGCGTTACGACGCCGACGGGACGCCCAGGAAGGATTTCGTACTCAACGACCCCCGCTACGGCGGCTGCATCCTCGTGGCCGGCAAGAATTTCGGTAGCGGCTCCTCCCGCGAACACGCGGCCTGGGCCATCGCCGGTTATGGTTTCCGCGTGGTGATTTCCAGTTTCTTCGCCGACATCCACAAGAACAACGAACTCAACAACTTCGTCCTGCCCGTGGTCGTCAGTGAAGACTTCCTCGCAGAACTCTTCGCTTCCATCGCGGAGAACCCGCAGACGAAGGTACGGGTGGATGTGCCGGCCCAGACGGTGACCAACCTCTCCACCGGCCGCAGCGAGGCTTTTGAACTCAACGCCTACAAAAAATACTGCCTGATGAATGCCCTGGACGATATCGACTATCT
>CAMNQO010000236.1 GCA_946549475.1 uncultured Bacteroidales bacterium | reverse complement strand
AAAGAATGCTAAGGTTGGCTGTTTAGGCATCACTTTCAAAGAAGACTGTCCGGAATTACATGTCATAGCGGCCGGTTCATTGCTGGAATTTGCGTTGGAGGAAATTCCTTCCTTCGCCGTAGGGAGAATCCGATCTCTTTATATGTATCCCTTTTCCTTTGATGAGTTTATGACTGCACAGGGATTGGGAATACAATTGGATGCCATTCGTGCCGCCGGACCGGACCAGCCTCTATTGGAGGCTCTTCATCAACAAATGACCGACCAGTTGCGCAGTTTTCTGCTTGTGGGAGGCATGCCGGAAGCCGTCGCCACTTGGATCAATACGCACGATTACCTGGCCTGCGCCCATATCCATAGCGATATTATGGACACATACCAGGATGATTTTAATAAATACAAAAAAAAGATTTCTCCCGATTTGCTCCGCAAGACACTTCGATCGGTTGCTAGTCAGTGCGGGACAAAATTTGTCTACAAGAGAGTCGACGAGGACAGTAGAAGCGACAAGGTAAAACAGGCGCTGCATTTGCTCACTCTTGCTGGTCTTATCACCCCCATTACCCACAGTTCCGCAGATGGAGTCCCCCTTGGTGCGCAGGAAAACGAACGCAGTGTCAAATATCTCTTTCTCGACATGGGACTGCTGCTCACCTGGCAGGGCATTCCCGCTGGGGATATTTTATTGGCTTCCGATGTCGAGCTGGTGAACAAAGGTTCCATATCTGAGGTCTTCGCCGGGCTTGAAATAATCAAGAATAATGATAGTTTTCAACGTCCTGAACTGTTTTACTGGCAGCAAGAAAGCAAAAATGGCAATGCCGAGGTGGATTATCTGCAAGCCCGGAATGGTATGATTTTCCCTATTGAAGTAAAGGCTGGTACACGAGGCGCAATGCAGAGCCTTTACTTGTTTATGCGCAAAAAACGATTGCACGCCGCGGTGCGTACCTCAATGGAAAACTTCGGGTCCTATGACTACACCGATCCTGCCCCTTTGGTAAACGAAAGCAGTCCGGTGCGACACATCGAAGTTTATCCCCTTTACGCCTTAGGTAATTTATTTCCAAGACGAGAAAGATAATAAGTGTTTTTTGCCAACTTTTGGCTTCCGTCGGCCTGCTGGAGTCCATCCTGGGATTCTCCCCGGAGATGACGGCGCTCGTTATGACCATTTATCTGGCACTTGACGGCTACGGTCCGGCTTGCAATGTTACGGGCGACGGCGGCATCGCCCTGATCATCGACCGCTTCTTCCGCCCCGGCCACCTTGTTTAGCTTCCCCTCTGGCGGGCGTGAATCCGCATTGCGGCCGTATACTTCATCTCGCAGAGCGAAATCACACGGTCTGCCCGCTCAATCAACATATCGACGATATAAAAACTGCTTTAATCCGCCAAAAATCCGGGGATAATTGGCGGAATGCCTTGACGCAGACAAACAGAAATCGTAAATTGTAGAGCCGTTATGGAATTTGTGGGTTGACACTTTCCTGCAGCAAAAAAAAGTGCGGCTCCATACTGGCCGCACTTTGGCGTATAAGGGGGGTACCTGTCCGGCAGAAGCCGACGCTTACCGGTACTCGTCCCAGCTCTTGATGCCGATCTTGTCGAGGGGAACGGCGCAGAAGGACTTGATGAAGGCGGAGGCCAGACGGCTGTTGGTGAAGAGCGTCACATTGAAGTCGATGGCGGCGCGGCGCATCTTGTAGCCGTTGGTCAGTTCGTTCGAAGTGAAGTTCTTCGGGATGTTGATGACCATATCCACCTTGTGGTCCTTGATGAGGTCGATGGCCTTGGGGAAGCGCGCATTGGCTTCTTCGGAAGGCCACAGGGCCCTCAGGGCCGGCACGCCGTTCTCGCACAGATACTTGCAGGTGCCGTCCGTGGCGTAGATGGTGTAGCCGTTCTCCGCAAGCAGGCGGCAGGCGGGGAGCAGGTCGGCCTTCTGGAGGGCGTCGCCGGAGGAAATGAGCACGGAGGTCTCGGGAATCCGCTGGCCGACGGCGAGCAGGGACTTGAGCATCGCTTCCTCCACGCTGTCGCCGATGCAGCCCACCTCACCGGTGGAAGTCATATCCACGCCCAGCACCGGGTCGGCGTGACCCAGGCGGGAGAAGGAGAACTGCGAGGCTTTCACACCCACATATTCCAGGTCGAAGGCGTCCACTTCGACCGGCTCGGGATGCTCGCCCAGCATACAGCGCGTGGCCAGGTCGATGAAATTGACCTTGAGCACCTTCGAGACGAAGGGGAAGGAGCGGGAAGCCCGCAGGTTGCACTCGATGACCTTGATATAGTTGTCATTGGCCAGGAACTGGATGTTGAACGGACCCGTGATGTGCAGCTCGGCCGCGATGGCCTTGGCGATGCGGCGGATGCGGGCAGCCGTCTTGACATAGAGTTTCTGGGGCGGGAACTGCATCGTGGCGTCGCCGGAATGGACGCCGGCGAATTCTACGTGCTCGGAGATGGCGTGCACCAGGATCCTGCCTTCGTCCGCCACCGCGTCAAACTCGATTTCCTTGCAGCGCTTCATAAAGGAGGAAATCACGACCGGATGGTCCTCGGACACTTCGACGGCCATTTCCAGGAATTTC
>CAMNQO010000235.1 GCA_946549475.1 uncultured Bacteroidales bacterium | reverse complement strand
CCGATTGAAATCGCCGGCAAGAAGGGCAAGTCCGTCGGCCTGGTCGAAATCCCGGAAATCTTCATCGACAACACCGACCGCAACCGCACCTCGCCCTTCGCCTTTACCGGCAACCGTTTCGAGTTCAGGGCCGTAGGGTCCAGCGCCAATTGCGCCAGCGCCCTGACCGTCCTCAACGCCGCCGTAGCCGAACAGTTGATTGATTTCAAGGCGGCGGTTGACAAGGAAATGGCCGGCGGAAAGGCGATGAACATCGCCGTGATGGACTGCCTCAAGCCCGTTATCGCCTCCATCCTCGATACCATCTGCTTCGACGGCAACGGCTACAGCGAAGCCTGGCAGAAAGAAGCCGCCCGCCGCGGACTGGATGTGGAGACCTGCGTCCCCAAGATGTTCCGTGCCTTCACGGAGCCGGCATCCGTGGAACTGTTCACCCGGCTGGGCATCTACAGCGAGAAGGAACTGAACGCCCGCAACGAGGTCAAATGGGAAACCTATATCAAGAAGGTACTGATTGAGGCGAAGATGACCGCCCGGATGGCGACCAACCATATCCTGCCGACGGTGCTGGGCTACCAGAACACCCTGCTGGACAATGTGGACAAGATGCGGACCAATTTCCCGGAGGAATGGCGCAGCCTGGCAGCCACACCCATCCGCCTGATCCGGGAGATTTCCGAACTGACCGGCGACATTCAGGCGCGGGTGGACGCCCTGACGGAAGCCGGCGGAAAGGCAGACGCCCTGAAGGACATTTATGAGAAGGCCCTGGCCTGCCACGACATCGCCGAGTCCCTCTTTGCCATCCGCAAGTCCATCGACCAGCTGGAAGAAATCACGGACAATGCCGTCTGGCCCCTTCCCAAATACAGAGAAATTCTCTTTATCAACTAAATGCAAAAAATCATCATCCTGGATTTTGGCTCGCAGACCACCCAGCTCATTGGACGCAGGGTGCGCGAGATGGACACTTTCTGTGAGATTCTGCCCTACGACAAATTTCCCCACGGCGACCCGGACGTCATCGGCGTTATCCTCAGCGGTTCTCCTCAGAGCGTGTATGCGCCCGATGCCTTCCATCCCGATTTGAGCGGCATTCTGGGGCGTTATCCCGTGTTGGGTATCTGCTACGGGGCACAATACCTGAGCTGGTCTCACGGCGGCAAGGTGGAGCCGGTCGGCACCCGGGAATACGGGCGGGCGGCCTTGAAAGTGCTGGAGCCGGACTGCCCCCTGTTCAAGGGATTCGAGCCGGATTCGCAGGTATGGATGAGCCACGGGGATTCCATCACCGCCATCCCGGAAGGCTGGCGCAAAGTGGCTTCGACCTCCAGCGTCCAGTACGCCGCCTTCGAGTGCCGGCCGGGCGCTTCGGATGACGGCGCCCCCGCCGGAACTGACATCGGTGCCGGTACGGAGGCCGGCTTGACGGACAACGCCCCCGCCTGGGGCGTGCAGTTCCATCCGGAAGTCTATCACACCCTGCAAGGCAAACTTCTGCTGGAGAATTTCGTCGTGGATATCTGCGGAAGCCGGCGCGAATGGACCTCCGACTCGTTTATCGAGAGTACCGTCGCGCAACTTCGCGGTCAACTCGGCAGCGACAAGGTGGTGCTCGGCCTGAGCGGCGGCGTGGACTCTTCGGTGGCGGCTGTGCTGCTCAACAAAGCCATCGGCGCCAACCTGACCTGCATCTTCGTGGATCATGGCCTGCTGCGCAAAAACGAGTTCCGGGATGTGATGCGGGACTACGAGGGACTCGGTCTCAATGTCATCGGCGTGGATGCGTCCGAACGCTTCTACCGCGACCTGGCCGGAGTGAGCGACCCCGAGCAGAAGCGCAAAATCATCGGCGGAGACTTCATCAAGGTCTTTGACGAGGAGGCTTCCCAACTCAAGGATGTGAAATGGCTGGCCCAGGGGACCATCTATCCCGACCGCATCGAGAGTATGAATATCACCGGCAAGGTCATCAAGAGTCACCACAATGTGGGCGGACTGCCGAAGACGATGCAGTTGCAGCTTTGCGAGCCGTTGAAATGGTTGTTCAAGGATGAAGTGCGGGCGGTGGGACGCCGCCTGGGCATTCCGGAGCACCTCATCGGCCGCCATCCTTTCCCGGGGCCGGGACTGGCCGTGCGCATCATCGGCGACATTACGCCGGAGAAAGTCCGCATCCTCCAGGAAGCGGACGCAATTTTCATCAACGCCTTGCGGGAGTGGAAACTCTACGACAGCATCTGGCAGGCGGGCGTCATCCTGCTGCAGGACCGGAGCGTCGGCGTGATGGGCGACGAGCGCACCTTCGAGAGCGCGGTGGCCCTGCGGGCCGTCACGAGCGTGGATGCGATGACCGCCGACTGGGCCGACCTCCCCTATCCCTTCCTCCAGAAGGTCAGCAACGACATCATCAACCAGGTCAAGGGAGTCAACCGCGTCTGTTACGACATCTCCTCCAAACCGCCCGCAACCATCGAGTGGGAATAGGAAAGTCCCTGTCAAGGACATATTCGATTGGTGCAATACGACACAATTAACAATCCGTTCTCGTTCACATACGGAAAGGCGCACCCGTCCCCAAAGCCGGGACTGCCGTGTTGCAAATTCACAACAAAATCGGAAAAA
>CAMNQO010000234.1 GCA_946549475.1 uncultured Bacteroidales bacterium | reverse complement strand
GGTGCGTTTCGACGCTCAAAATAAGCCTGCGATGAGCGACGCTTCCGAAGAGTCCGTGGCGCAGATGTGGGATGCCTTGTGCAATGACGCCTGCATACCGCTCTATGAAGACTGCTTCCGCCTGCGCGAAGAACTGTCCCTGTGCGATTGGGCCTATTATCAGCTGTGCGGGACGCTTGCCCGTACCTTGTATGGGGCGGACAATCATCGCGAGGCAATTGTCTTTCAAACGGTACTCCTGCTCCAGTCCGGTTTTGATGTGATGATGGGACGGGACGATGCCGGCAGGCTGTACCTGCTGACCGCCTCGGACGAACAGATATTCGACTGCGTCAGTTTTGCCTTGGCCCCGGATTCGTCCACGCGTTATTATCTTCTGGACGGAAGCAATCCGGATGAACTGGCGATGATGACCGGCAACCTGCCGGAACTGGACAAACTTCGGCTGCGCATCACGCAGGAAAACCGTTTTGCCTCCAAACTCACGCAGGTCCGTCCGCTCCGTTCGCAATGCGAGCCTTCCGTGGCCGCATCGGTCCGCGTCAATGAAAACCTGACGGCTTTTTACAACAACTACCCGCAGGCCGTCGTCAACAACGATCCGCTGACCCGCTGGCAGTTCTATGCCCAGGTGCCCGCCAGCCGGGAGATGATAGAAACGCTCTATCCTTCAATGCTGCGTGCGACAGCCGGAAAAGGGGAGCGGGAAGCGGTGGAGTCCCTGCTGCATTTTGTCCAGACCGCCTTTGAGTACAAACTCGACGATGATGTCTGGGGCGGTGACCGTCCGTTCTTTGCCGACGAGACGCTCTATTACCCCTACTGCGACTGCGAGGACCGCTCCATCCTTTTCTCCCGGATGGTGCGCGACCTCTTGGGACTGGATGTCGTGCTGGTGTACTATCCCGGTCATCTCGCGGCGGCCGTCGGCTTCAATGAGGAAGTAAAAGGGGACCATATTGTCGTCAGAGGCCGTAAATTCGTCATCTGCGACCCGACCTACATTCCCGCTCCCGTCGGGAAAACGATGCCCGGCATGGACAACGCCGTCGCCAAAGCCATCATTTTGTAAGCAAATTCCATCCTATGCATTCCAGAATCCCTCGTTTGAAGCCGTTGTCCCGCTTTACTATTTCGCTCCTCTTGCTGCTTTCCGTAGCCGGCCTTTTGCCCTTGCGAGCGCAGCAGGTGGAGATGTCTGTCGTCGCAGCTCCCGAACTGATTCCGGACGATCCGGATGCCGCCAGTTACTACCGGCAAACCGATGTCAACGACAAAGTCTGTGCCCTCATCAAAGTGAAGCCCTCCAATCCGATGGGCGCCGTGCTGGTGCTCAATACCGGCGGGGGAATGGCTCCGGTCCCGCCGCCGAAGGGCCAGACGAGCAAAAGGGATGATGGCGAATGGTGGTACTGGCTTTCTCCCGATACCAAGAACATCTACTTCACGGCCGAAGGCTATCAGACGACGGCCCCGCTCGGCGTCTCCCTCCAACCCGGCAAAGTTTTTCGGCTCAATCTCACGGTGGGCGCGGCGCTGAAGGTTATCTCGGAGTTCAGGATGAAGACCTCCGTGATGAAACTGAATATCGTACCTAAGGAAAGTGTCGTATCTTATGGCTTGGATGCGAACTGCGATATGGCCTGCGTCACTGTGCAGGACGGATATTTCGAGGCAGTGTTGAACGAAGGAACATACTACTATAAAATCGAAAACCCTTATTTCACGACCTATACGGGGACATACATTCTTTCCCAGGATTCAAAGGAAGAGGCGGTGTCCCTCCAACCGGCTTACGGGTATCTTCGTGTGACATCGGAACCTTCCGGTGCGGAGGTGTTTCTGGATGGTTCCCTTCAATCAGCGGGAAAAACACCGTTCACCACCGGGATGCTGACTCAGGGGCCGCACAGCGTCCGTTTGTGGAAGGAAGACTATTATGCACAGGAATTGAAAATCCAAGTCGCCCCTACCGCGCAGGTGCAAGATATCCCGCCCGTCTCGTTGAAGCCCCAGTTTGGAACGGTCACCTGCTGGTGCGAGGACCCGCAGGCGGAACTGATTGTCACCGACGGTGCCAATCAAGTCATCGCGGAGGGAAAAAGCGGCATGAAAGTGCAACTCAACAGCCGTGGAAGTTACAAATTGGAGGCGACTCGGGAGGGATATGCATCGCAGTCCGTCGGTATTCAAGGCGGTAAATCCATCGAAGGGCAGAATCTTTCCATCTCCGTCGGTGCCCCCGTCCCTTTGTACGGTGGATTGCAAGTCTCGTCGGAGCCCCGCCGGGCGGAGGTCTGGGTGGACGGTCAGAAAGTCGGGACGACGACCTACATCAGCCGTGTTTTGGTCGGCAATCACAAGGTGGAACTCAAACTGGACGGCTATCAGGCGGATGCCTTTACGGTGACGGTCCTGCGGGACCAGGAGACTGTCGTGTCCCGCAAACTGGAAAAGCCGTCGGCAATAGTCGTGGTTCCCGGCAGTTCTGGCGGAGGAAGTCTCGCATTGCAAGGTGGTCGTGGTTCGCAGACAGCCAACTGCTATATCATTTCCAAAGCCGGGACCTATTCCTTCCCGACCGTCAAGGGCAATTCCACCGCCTCGGTGGGCAATGTATCTCGTGCAGAAGTAT
>CAMNQO010000233.1 GCA_946549475.1 uncultured Bacteroidales bacterium | reverse complement strand
CATCCACAGCGGCATTTTCCTCTGCCGGGGCACTTCGATGAACAACCTTGTGCTGGGAGGACTGTGCGGGGTATGCCGCGGAAAGGTCACTGGCTGCGTGAACGACGGAGCAATCACCCTGTCCGTCGCCGGACTTCCCACCTACGCCTATGTCGGCGGACTTATCGGCAATATGGACTACACCAAGACCCTGAGCGGCCTCAGCAGCACGGAGAAAGCGCTTATCTCCATCTATGCGCCCGTTACGGCCCAGGTCATCAGCGCCGGCGGCATCATCGGCAACAACAACCTCAACGATCTGACCCTGTCCAACTGTGTCAACAAGGGCAGCCTGCTGGCTTACAATGCCTGCCCGATGTACACCACCGGTCTTCTGATGGGCGGCATCATCGGTTCCAACGTCCGGAGCGCCGCGACGAAACTCACCCTGGAGGGATGCCGCAACGAGGGGCGCATCCATCTGGAAGAGGAAAGGCAGTCGAGCAATTACGTCTATGCCGGCGGCATCATCGGTCTGGCCGGCAATACGGACAAGACGCTGACGCTCACCATCGACGCCTGCACCAACTCCGGCGAGATCACCCGGCACGTCAACAATATGGCGTACCAAAGCGACCGCCGGGCCTTCTGCGGCGGCATCTGCGGCGCCGTCGGGGGAGACAACCGGGGCGTGATCTCGGGTACGACCGCCTACAATTATGACGTGAACGCGAAGATAAGCGGCTGCATCAACAGCGGGACGCTGCGTTTCAACCGTTTCGTCACGACCACGTCCTTCAAGGAGAACAACAGCGTGGACTCCTATACCGGAGGTATCGCCGGCGTCACCAAAAGCGTCGGAAGCGAAAAAATCGTCATCAGCTGCTGCGAGAACCGGGGAGACATCCTGTCCACCGCCGGCTACAACGGCGGCATCGTCGGTTTCGTCCGTTCCGGCACGCTCATCCGGGGAGAAAAACTCGCCGACGGCGTCCACTACACCCGCAACCGCGGGACCATCGGTATGTTCGATGTCAACAGCAACAATGAGACCGGCAGCGGATATATGTACTCCGGCGGCATCGCAGGACGTCTGGACAGCGATAAAGGCGACAACCGCATCGAGTACTGCTGGAACGACGGCTATGTGGCCGCCGCCACCAACGGGAGCGTCGGAGCGGGAGGCATCGTCGGATACCTGAACCTTGACGATGCGGTCAGATACTGCAAGAACAGCGGTACGGTGCGCTTCAAGAGTTCTTCTTCCGTAGCAACTTCCTCCGCCGTCTATACGGGGCAGATTTCAGGCTCGAAATCGGACTTCAAAGTCCGGGACTGCGCCGTCGGCGGCCTCTACGGACGCAAGGGCGGTGCGACGGCCGGACTGGACAACATCGGCGGAGACGAACGGTATGTCTTCTCCAAGTTTATCTACGCGATGACGGAAAACATCACCACCCAGGCCCAGATCGACGTCCTGGCCCCGGGATGCGTCTGGTGGAACGGCGTGGACACGCTGGACTGGGAACACTGACAGGAGGAAATTACAGATATGAAACGAAGCATACAATTGATTCTTCTGCTGCTGACTGCGACGGCCTGCGTTTCGGGCAGCATAGAGACAGACCAACCGCAGGTAAAGGAAAGCATTTCCCTGGTGGAAGTCAGCATCTCCCCCTTTACCCTCATCGATGCCGATACCCATCAGCCGGTCAGCGGAGCGGGTGTTCACTGCTGGAGCAGTTCGGAGAAACTGGGCATCCTGACCCCCGAGGGAGCCAACAGCGCCTTCATCATACGGAAAGCCTTTGACGGCGTCCGTTCCGGAACGGCCGAATTTTATGGCGAGCCCGTCCTTGGAGCCCCCCTGACCGGTTACCTGCCCTGGAATCCGGAGGGAAGGCTGGAAGAACCAGAGGTGCAGGAATACGCGGCCGAACCCTACACCCATTTTATGAACAACTCCCTGATTTCCGGCACGTTGTCGGGAAGCAGCCTGTCCCTTTCCTGCGCGGGCGGCCTGCTCAAACTCGAATGCCGGGAAGAACTGGGAACCGTGGAATCCCTCACCATCCGCAGCGTCGGATGGAGCGCACAGGTCCGGCACATCAACGCCCGCTGCGGAGCGGCATCTCCCCTGAGCGTCTGGGTCAAGATTCCCAACGGGGATTACCACAACTTCAACGTCACTTTCCAGTGTGCCGGCACCCAGGTTTCTATGCCTGTCGTCGCCACGGTTTCCATCAAGGATTTTGACTGCGTCAGCGTCACGGCCCGTCCCCAGTCCTTCTCCGACGGCATTGACCCGTTCCAGGGAGAAGGCGGCAGTTATACGGATGCACCCACCCATGATTAAAAGCGTATGAGAAAAGTTTTGTACATAATGGTCTCGCTCTGCCTGATGCTCTCCTGCAACAAATTGGCAGGCCCCCGCGAAGAAACGGGCGGCGTCCGTACCGTCGGCATTGCCTCCGGCAGTTTCCCGGTCCTCGTCTCGACGACCGGGGTGTGGATGGCCGAATCTCCGGACTCCTGGATTCACATCGACGGTGACTGGCACAAAGACCGCGCAAGTTTCAGCGTCCGGTACGAATCCAACGAATCCACCGACGGCGACCGGCGCTTCAACCGTTGCGGCACCATCCGCGTAAAAACCTGGGACGGAGCC
>CAMNQO010000232.1 GCA_946549475.1 uncultured Bacteroidales bacterium | reverse complement strand
TCGCGAAATTACAGAAAAATTGTTATCTTTGCAAGATTGCGCGCGAGGATGCGGCGCAAGATAGAAAGAAACTGTATTTATTGAGAAGATGGACACCCAAGCGAAGCACTATGACCCCTCGAAGGTCGAAGACAAATGGTACGCCTACTGGCTGCAACATAAGTTTTTCCACTCCGAGCCCGACAATCGGCCGGCCTACACCATCGTGATTCCCCCGCCCAACGTCACGGGCATCCTGCATATGGGACACGTACTCAACAACACGCTCAACGACGTGCTCATCCGCAAGGCGCGGATGGACGGCAAAAACGCCTGCTGGGTCCCGGGCACGGACCACGCCAGCATCGCCACCGAAAGCAAGGTCGTCGCCAAACTCAAGGCCGAAGGCATCAGCAAGGAAGACCTCACCCGCGAGGAATTCCTCAAACACGCCTGGGAATGGAAGGAAAAGCACGGCGGTATTATCCTCAGCCAGCTGCGCAAACTCGGCGCCAGTTGCGACTGGGACCGCACCAAGTTCACGATGGACCCCGACCTGAGCGAAGCCGTCATCAATACCTTCGTCTATTTCTATAAGAAAGGATACATCTACAAAGGCGTCCGTATGGTCAACTGGGACCCGGAAGGACTGACCGCCGTCAGCGACGAAGAAGTCATCCACCGCGACACCCCGAGCAAATTCTACCATATGCGCTATTTCATCTCCGACGGCAAGGGAAATGCGACCGACAAATACATCATCGTGGCCACCACCCGTCCGGAAACGATTATGGCGGATGCCGCCGTCTGTATCAACCCGGCCGACGAACGCTACCACTGGCTGAAAGGCAAGAAAGTGCTCATCCCCCTCATCAACAAGGAGATCCCCATCATCGAAGACAGTTATGTCGAAATGGATTTCGGAACGGGCTGCCTGAAAGTGACCCCCGCCCACGACGTCAACGACTATGAAATCGGCCTGCGGCATCACCTGCCCGTCATCGACATCATCGACGACCACGGCCGCCTGACCGCCGACGCGCAGATCCTGGTCGGCGAAGACCGTTTCGTCGCCCGGAAGAAAATCGCCAAAATGCTGGAGGAAGCGGGAAACCTGGAAAAAACGGTCGATTACACCTCCCCGATCGGTTATTCCGAAAGGACCAACGCCGTCATCGAGCCGAAACTCTCCGCCCAGTGGTTCCTCAAGATGGACGCCCTGGCGAAGGATGCCCTCGAAAGCGTGGAAAGCGGAAAGGTCAAACTGATTCCCGACAAATACCGCAACACCTACAAGCACTGGATGGAAAATGTCCGCGACTGGTGCATCTCCCGTCAGTTGTGGTGGGGCCAGCGGATTCCCGCCTGGTATCTGCCGGACGGCCGCTATGTGGTGGAAAATGACGCACAGGCCGCCCTCAAGGCCGCGCAGGCGCTGGATCCGTCCGTCAAGGCCGAAGACCTGCATCAGGACGAGGATGTGCTCGACACCTGGTTTTCCAGTTGGCTCTGGCCCATCAGCGTCTTCGATACGCAGAAAGCCGGACACCCCGACAGGGAGGGCAACGCCGACCTGAAATACTACTATCCGACCAACGACCTCGTGACCGGCCCGGACATCCTCTTCTTCTGGGTGGCCCGTATGATCATGGCCGGCAATGAGTTTATGCACGACGTGCCCTTCCGCAACGTCTATCTCACCGGCATCGTTCGCGACAAACTGGGCCGCAAGATGAGCAAGACCCTGGGCAACTCTCCCGACCCGCTCGAACTGATTGAGAAGTACGGGGCCGACTCCGTCCGCCTGGGAATGTTGCTCTGCTCTTCGGCCGGCAACGACATCCTCTACGACGAGGCGATGATCGAGCAGGGACGCAACTTCTGCGCGAAAATCTGGAACGCCTACCGCCTCATCAAGGGCTGGGAATCCGACCCGGACAAAACACAGCCCGAAGCCGCCTCCACCGCCATCCGATGGTTTGACAACAAACTCGCCCAGACCATCGCGACGGTGGACGACCATTTCTCCAAATTCCGCATCTCCGACGCCCTGATGAGCGTCTATAAACTCTTCTGGGACGATTTCTGCGGATGGCTGCTGGAGGCCGTCAAACCCGCTTTCGGCGAAAAGATGGACGCAAAGACCCTCCAGGCCACCCGTGCGTTCCTGGAAGCCCTGCTGACGATGATTCATCCGATCATGCCCTTCATCACGGAAGAACTCTGGCAGGATATGGAACCCCGCAAGGACGGCGAGACCATCATGCTCCAGCCCTATCCCCGGGCCAAGGCCTGCGACGAGGGTTGGATCGCCGACTTCGATATGGCCGTGGCGGCCGTCAGCGGCATCCGCGCCCTGCGGCAGGAAAAGGGCATCTCGCCCAAGGACAGCCTGAAAGTGCAGCTGGACGCCTTCCCCGCCCGTGTCCTCTCCATCGTCGTCAAACTGGCCAATGCGGAGATTGTGTCCGCAGTCGAAGGCGCGGGCAGTTCCTTTATGGCCGGCACCGCCAAGGTCAGCGTCCTGCTGGAAGGCTATGTCAACAACGACGAGGAAAAATCCAAGTTGACGGCGGAGCTTCAGCGTCTGGAAGGCTTCCTCACGGGGGTCCGCAAGAAACTCTCCAACGAGAAATTCGTCGCCGGCGCTCCGGAGCAGGTCGTCGCCCT
>CAMNQO010000231.1 GCA_946549475.1 uncultured Bacteroidales bacterium | reverse complement strand
CGTCCGCTCCGATGAGGCGGCTGCCCGGATAGAAAGAATCCGGCGTCAGGTTCAGAATGGCCATAATCTTTTTCATCGTAGGAGGATGGGTTAAAGTCGTTGCGAAATTTTTCGCAATATAGGATTTTTTTTACATTCCCGCAAGTCGGACCGGCGACACTTACCGCCAGAGTTGTTCCTTTTCTATCAGGAACCATCCGGTGCAGTACCCTGCCACTGAGAGCATTCTACGGGGACATCGTGCACCCGATGGGCATTTCAAACGGGTATCTTGTGCAGCACCCTGCCCCGGAGAGCATTCCACGGGAGTATCGTGCACCCGATGTTTTCGAAGAGGGGGTGAGAGCGCATAAAGGCCCTCCCGCCGTGAAGCCCGCAGCACGCCACAGCACGCAGTCTGCAGTTCACTATCCGCAGCCCGCCGTATACGCAGAACGAAGGGCTCGATGATACTTTTTACGCAGTCATACGGAACGGCCATGTAAATTTTTACTATTTTTGCAAAATGAAATGCCCGCAGGGGTGCACCAAATCTCACGAACGATGCTGATTGTATTGGAAGGACTCGACGGCGCCGGCAAATCGACGCAGGTCAAACGCTTGAAGACTTATCTGGAGACCTTGCCGCAAGGCTTGGACTACATCCATTTTCCCCGCTACGACGCCCCCGTCTATGGCGGGCTGATCACCCGTTTCCTCAAGGGCGAGTTCGGGGAAAACGGCCAGGTCCACCCGCAACTGGTCGCCCTGCTGTTCGCCGAAGACCGGCGGGCCGCCGCCGATGACATCCGCCGCTCGCTCCAGGCCGGCAAAAATGTCCTGCTGGATCGTTATGTCTATTCCAACATCGCCTACCAATGCGCCAAGACGGACACGCCCGAAGAAGCGGAAAATCTGCGCAAATGGATTTTCGATACGGAGTACAACGCCTTCGGCATCCCCCGCCCCGACCTCAACCTCTTCCTGGATGTGCCCATCTCCTTTGTCGAAGAACAACTGAAGGCCCAGCGCGAAGGCAGCGACCGCGATTACCTGCAAGGCGGACGGGACATCCACGAGCAGGACATCCGTTTCCAGGAGCGGGTGCGGGATATGTACCGCCGCCAATGTGAGTTGGATCCGGGTTTCCTGCGCATTGACTGCAGCGATGAGCAGGGACAGATGCTGCCGGCTGACGACATCGCCGGGATGATCCGGGCCGTCACCCAATCGGCCCTCAGCCTCCAGGAACCTTGAAATCCGGACGCCGAGCATGATCTTCAAGTTGAATTTCAGACGCCTGTGCGCGTGGATTATCGGTCTGGTGTTCGTCTGGTCGGGCATCAGCAAACTGGCGGACCCGGTCGGGACCTCCTACATCATGAAGGAGTATTTTCATTTCCTTCACCTGTCCTTTCTGGACGGAGGCGCCAAAATCCTGGGCGTCCTGTTTTCTCTCTTCGAGGCCGTCCTGGGCATCTTGCTGACCACAGGCATCCTGCGCCGTATCACGGCCTGGGCCACGAGCATACTGCTGGGCTTTTTCCTGGTGCTGACCTTCGCCTTGCTGCTGGCCAATCCGCAGATGGACTGCGGCTGTTTCGGGGAAAGCAGCCACCTTAGCCATTTCGACACCTTCTTCAAAAACATCATCCTTGTGGCGCTGGCCGCCGGAGCCTGGGCGGGCATCAAGGACTTCGGAGCGCCCAAGATAAAAAAGTATTTCTCCGCCATGATCAGCCTGGCGCTCGTCATCGTATTCACGGTTCTCTCCTGGGTGAACATTCCTTTGCGGGACTATACCGACTACGCCGCCGGCAACAAGATCCTTTCGGCCGACCCGTACGCGACCATACACAAGACCCGGACGCTGACCGTCTTCTATTATGAAAAGGATGGGGAAAGGCTGGAACTCGACCGCCCGTTCCGTCCGGACTCGTCCTGGCATTTCGCCGGATTGAGCAAGAGGGCAAAGAATTGGGAGGAGCCGGCGGCGGATTTGCTCCTGAAAGACGGGGACGGCATGCCGGTGGACGGACTGCTGGACGACGGTCCCGTGATGGTCGTTTCCCTCTATGACAAGCCGGGCCGGAAGAAATGGGAACAACTCTGCCAATGGGCCGGAGATGCGCAAGCGGCTGGATTCCAGTGCATCATCGCATCGGACGAGCGTTACTACAACGACTATCCCGTCTATCTGGCGGACAAAAAGACGCTGTCCACCTTCAACCGCAGCAACGGAGGCATCACCTACCTGCACGACGGCGAAATCATCGCCAAATGGAGTTACCTCCTGCGCCCCGGCAAGAAAGACCTGGACGAACTGACGGAGAAAGATTACATAGAAATATTCAATGAGGTCAACGGCGCCCGCGAGCGCCATTTCGAAGCCTTCATCCTCGTTCTTTTCGCCGTCCTGCTGCTGATATAAGCAACGGCCGGCTTGCCGGAGACTGTCCCGAAGACCCGGGGGCTATCGGGCTTCCCGGGCCTGGCAGGCGGTGATGGCAATCATCATGTAAATATCGTCCACGCTGCATCCGCGGCTGAGGTCGTTGACCGGGCGGGCGATACCCTGCAGGATGGGGCCGATAGCCTTTGCGCCGCCCAGGCGCTGTACCAGTTTATAACCGATATTGCCCACTTCGAGACTGGGCACCACGAGGACGTTGGCCTGACCGGCTATCTCGCTGCCCGGAGGCTTGATCCAGCCGACGGCA
>CAMNQO010000230.1 GCA_946549475.1 uncultured Bacteroidales bacterium | reverse complement strand
CGTAAATCTCACCGTCGTCATCCAGTTCCTGGAGGTTTTCCACGACTTCGAGGGGGGCCCCGCTGCGGGTGGCATAATCTATCAGTTCATCTTTGGTGGCGGGCCAGGGGGCATCCTCAAGGCGATACGCCAGTTCCAGTGTCCAATACATAGTTGTAAATGGTTGTCAATTATAAATTTAATGGCTTCTTGCAAAGTTCCCTTCGTAAAAGCGCGCAAAGGTATAAAAAATAATCTATTATCCAAAATATATGCGCATCTTTTGATTAAACCAAAACTACTTATTAACTTTGCGCCTTCTAAAAAAGGCAAGATGGCATATTCGAAAGAAGAAATATATGACGAAAAGACGACCCGGGAGATTGCGGAGCATTATCGGAGCATCCTGGAACTGTTGGGCGAAGATCCTTCCCGCGAAGGACTGGTCAAGACCCCCGAACGGGTGGCCAAGGCCTTGCAGTTCCTGACCAAAGGCTACGGGGAGGACGGGGGAGAAATCATCCGTTCGGCTCTCTTCGAGGAGGACTACAGCCAGATGGTGCTCGTCAAGGACATCGACCTCTACTCCACCTGCGAGCACCATGTCATGCCATTTATCGGCAAATGCCATGTGGCCTATATCCCGGACGGGAAAATCACGGGCCTGAGCAAAATCGCCCGGGTCGTCGAGACCTACGCCCGCCGCCTGCAAGTCCAGGAACGCCTGACCATGCAGATACGCGACTGCATCCAGCAGACCCTCCAGCCGCGCGGGGTGGCCGTCGTCATCGAAGCGAGCCATACCTGCATGACGCTCCGGGGCGTACAAAAAGCCAACGCCATTACCACGACGTCGGCTTTTTCGGGAATATTTCTCAAAGACGAGCGGACTCGCAATGAGTTTCTAAATCTGATTCACCACTGATTATTCGCCTTTGGCGGCCTTTTCACGGGCGGCTTTCTCGGCTGCCCGGTCTTCTTCGCGGAGCTGCCTCATCGTCTTCTCGGGACGCCCGTTGGGGAAGAGGGTGTTCTCCGGCGTATCCTGCAAGGTACCGCCGAGGTTGACGTTGACGATGCCCTCGAATTCCTTGCCGAACTCATAGTCCTTGCCGGGCAGGATGGCGTTGAGAACGATACCGACGATGGCGGCGACGGCCAGTCCGGAGAAGGAAATCTTGCCGAAGCTGATGGCGCCGGGGCCGTAGCTGATACCGATGGAGAGTACCAGGATGAGGGCGGCGATGATGACGTTGCGGGAATTGGTGAAGTCCACCTTGTTCTCGACGATGTTACGCACACCGACAGCCGAAATCATACCGTAGAGTACAAGGGAGACACCTCCGACGGTCGCCACGGGCATCGAACTGACGACGGCCGCAAACTTGGGCGAGAAAGAGAAGAGGATGGCCAGGCAGGCGGCGATACGGACTACGCGGGGGTCGAAGACCTTGGTGATATTCAGCACACCGGTATTTTCACCATAAGTTGTATTGGCGGGAGCGCCGAACAGGGAGGCGACCATCGTGGCGAGGCCGTCGCCCATCAGGGTGCGGTGCAGACCGGGCTCCTTGAGGAAGTTCTGGCTGGTCGTCGAGGAAATGGCGCACACATCGCCGATGTGCTCGACCATCGTGGCGAGGGAAATGGGGATGATGGCGATAATCGCACTCAAGATAAGACTCCAGTCCGGGCTCTTGAATATGGCGAACACGGTGTTCTCCATCTGGAAAGGAAGTCCGATCCAGGGAGCGGCGTGAACGGCGGAGAAATCCACTTTTCCGATGCAGGCGGCGAAGGCGTAAGAGACGACCACGCCCAGCAGGATGGGAATGATCTTAATCATCTTCTTGCCCCAGATGTTGCAGATGATGATGGTGCAGATGGCCACAAGAGCAATCCACCAGTTGTCCGTGCAACTGTTGATGGCCGTACCGGAAAGGTTGAGGCCGATGGCGATGATGATGGGGCCGGTCACGATGGGCGGGAAATAACGCATCACTTTACGGGTGCTGAAAGCATAGACTAGTCCGGCGAGGACAAAGTACATCATGCCGGCGAAGAAAACGCCCAGGCAGGCATAGGTCAGGGCCTGCGGTACGCTCAATCCGGTGGCGACGCCCATCTCTTTGACGGCGGCATAACCGCCGAGGAAGGCGAAGGAAGATCCGAGGAAGGCAGGTACTTTCCATTTGGTCAGCAGATGGAAAATCAGCGTGCCGATACCTGCAAAGAGCAAGGTGGCGGAGACGGACAGGCCGGTGATAGTCGGGACCAGGACCGTGGCTCCGAACATGGCGAACATGTGTTGGAAACCGAGGAGCAGCATTTTGGGCTTGCCCAGCGTCCTGGCATCATAGATGGGTTGTTGTTCTTGTGACATAGGTTATAATGGTTAAGTTGATTTCAAACAAAACCCCTTCGCTGCCGGAAGTGGCAAACGGAGGGGCTGAACTTTACTCCCATTCAATGGTCGCCTGGGGTTTGGAGGAAATGTCGAAGACCACACGGTTGACCCCCTCTACCTGACAGATGATGTCGTTCTGGACCTTGTCGAGGAACTCCCAGGGGAGATGGACGATCTGGGCCGTGACGGCATCCTTGCTGTTGACGGCCCGCAGGGCGATGACATTTTCATAGGTGCGGTGTCCGTCGGTCACGCCGGTTGTCTTGACGGGGACGAAAATCGCGGCGGCCTGCCACACCTTGTCGTACAGACCGGCTTCGCGCAGGGAGTC
>CAMNQO010000229.1 GCA_946549475.1 uncultured Bacteroidales bacterium | reverse complement strand
AAGCCGTCCGCGAGCAGATCGCCCGCCTCGTCCAAAACCTCTGAGACCTGCATCCACCATCGGCTCAAGGTCTCGGTGCTCCTGACGCGTCATCTGCATCGTCAGGAGCAGGCAGGGATATTCAGAGCAAGGGGCATCGCAGGGACGGGCATCGCCGGGACGGCAGAAGGACCGGGCTTTGGAAAAACGGAGGAAAATCAATACATTTGCCGGGATAAAGATATGGTACGATGAAAGTTCTGATGATTAACGGCAGCCCCAGGCCCAAGGGAAACACGGCGCTTGCACTCTCGGAGATGGCAGCGCATTTGGAAAAGAACGGCATTGACAGCGAAATCGTCTGGATCGGGAACAAGCCCGTGCGCGGATGTATCGCCTGCAATCAGTGCAAAGCCAAGCCCGGCGCGTGCGTTTTCGCCGACGATGTATGCAACGAAATCAGTGCGAAATTCCAGGAGGCCGACGCCCTGATTGTGGGCTCGCCGGTGTACTACGGACAACCCAACGGAGCCCTTCTCAGCCTCATCCAGCGCTCCTTCTACTCCAACGGAAGCGCCATTGCGGGCAAGCCGGCAGCGGCCGTCTCCGTGTGCCGTCGCGGCGGTGCCACGGCAGCCTTCGAGACCTTGAACCTGCCGTTCCAGATGATGAATATGCCCGTCGTCACCTCCCAATACTGGAACATCGTCTATGGGCGGGATGCGGGACAGGCGGCGCTGGATACGGAAGGAATGCAGACGATGCGCGCCCTCGCCAACAATATGGCCTTCCTGCTGAAATCCACGGGAGGACACCCCGCACCGGGACGCGGCGACGAGCCGTGGGAGCCGATGCACTTCATCCGCTGACCGTATGGCAAACCTGGAAAACACCCCCGTCCCCCGCATTGACGCGCTCCAGAAAGCCCAGCGCCAGTTTTTCGCCTCCGGCGCCACCCGCAGCCTCGCGTTCCGCAAGAAAATGCTCACCGCCCTGTACAAAGGGCTTGAGAAATGGGAGAAAGCGCTTACTGAAGCCCTGTGGAGCGATTTGCACAAGTCCTTTGAAGAGGCATATATGACCGAAATCGGCCTGGTGTACGGCGAGATCAAGGATGCCCGTAAAAACCTTTCCCGCTGGGCCCGCCGCCGCAAAGTGCCTGCTACGGCGGCCATCCTTCCCTCCCGCAGTTACATCGTCCGGGAGCCGCTGGGCTGCGTCCTCATCGTCTCGCCCTGGAACTACCCCGTCCAACTGCTGCTGAGCCCGCTGGTCGGCGCCATCGCGGCCGGCTGCACCGCCATCCTCAAGCCCTCTCCCTATGTTCCGCAGGTCTCGGCCGCGCTTCAACAGATGATAGAGGACAGTTTCCCCTCCGACTATGTCGCCGTCGTTCAGGGAGACCGCAGCGTCAACACCGAACTCTTCTCACGCCGTTACGATCTGGTCTTCTTCACCGGCAGTCCCGCCCTGGCCAAAGTCGTAGCAGCCGCCCAGGCGAAATACCTGACGCCGATGGTGCTGGAACTCGGGGGCAAGAGTCCGTGCATCGTGGACAAGGATGCCGATCTGAAAACCGCAGCCCGCCGCATCGTGTGGGGGAAATGTGTCAACAGCGGGCAGACCTGCATCGCACCCGACTATCTCTTTCTGCACGAAGACATCAAGGATGCTTTCGTCCGCGCCTTCAAGGAGGAATTGGCCGCCCTGTACCCGGAAGGAACGCAGACTGCCCGGCACTATGTCCACATCGTGCGCGACCGGGCTTTCGAGCGTCTCCAATCCTATCTCAAAGACGGAGAAATCCTGGCCGGCGGACGCTCCGACGCTGCCGCGCGCTGGTTCGAGCCGACCTTGCTGGACAAAGTCAGTCCGGATGCGCCCGTGATGCAGGAGGAAATCTTCGGTCCCATTTTCCCGATTCTGACCTTCCGGGACCGGGACGAGGTCATCCGTTTCGTCACGGAGCGCGAAAAACCGCTGGCTTTTTACTATTTCGGAAAAGAAAAGGACGGCTGGGATGTCATCGCCCGCACGACGTCCGGCGGGGCCTGCATCAACGATGTCATCATGCACATCGCCAACAGCCATGTACCCTTCGGCGGCGTGGGAAACTCCGGCATGGGCTCCTATCACAGCGAACGCAGTTTCCTGGCTTTCTCCCACGAACGTTCCGTCCTCGCTTCCCCGACTTGGGTGGACCTGCCCTTCCGCTATATGCCCTACACCATCTTCCCGCTCGTCAAGAAGATACTGAAATAGCAAGGCCCGGGCGGGGCGCTGCGTCAGGCAAGGAGGAAGGTTCCGAAAAACTCGGGACGGTGGAAGTCGGGCTGGGGCGTGCCGACGGGCGACCAACTCAAAAAATGCGGATGCGCCGTCTCGTCCCCGCATTTGTAAATGTTCCCTTTCAAAGCAGCCGGAAGCCGGGCTGCGTCCAGACCAAGCAGGCTGAAGGGAATGAGCAGGCTCAGCGTCCAGTTCCATTGACCGCCGACCTCGTTGCAAGGTCCTTTTACATCGGCGATGCGCACGATGCGGGAGAGTTCTTCCCGGGACAACGGACGGCGTGCGTGACGGTCGGGACCGCAGGCGGCCAGAAGGATGCCGGCGGCATTGACCTCAATGTTGATATAGCGCGCCTGACCCTCCGCGCTCGCGGAAGAAGCCCCCTCAAGATGCCCGGATGAAGGCAATTGGATAAACAGTTCGCAGCAACTGTCCTCCCAGATACGCCCTCCGTCTTCCAGATTTTGCACCCGCAAATCCG
>CAMNQO010000228.1 GCA_946549475.1 uncultured Bacteroidales bacterium | reverse complement strand
AATGTCTTTACCCAGAGCGCCGGCATCCACGCCGACGGCGACAGCAAAGGCAACCTCTACGCAAACGCCCTGCTGCCCCAGCGTTTCGGCCGCGAGCGCAGTTATGCCCTGGGCAAGACCAGCGGCAAGGCCAACATCGTCAAGAATCTCGACAAACTCGGCATCAGTCTGACGCCCGAGCAGGTCAAGATTGTCACCCAGCGGGTGGTGGAACTCGGCGACAAGAAAGAAACGGTGACGGCGGAAGACCTGCCGTTCATCATTGCGGATGTGCTGAAAGGCGATACCGGGGCGAAGAAAGACAACATCCATGTCCTTAATTATTCCCTCCAACTCACCAAGGGGATGAAGCCCGTGGCGAGCGTCAAAATCAAGATTCACGGCAAGGAGTACGAGGCATCGGCCCCGGGCGACGGTCAGTACGACGCTTTCATGAAAGCGCTCTGGCACATCTACGAGTCGCTGGGAATGACCCACCCCGTCCTGGCCGACTACCAGGTCAGCATCCCGCCGGGCGGCCGCAGCGACGCCCTCGTGCAGACGACGATTACCTGGAACACGGAGACGGGCCATTTCAAGACGCGCGGCATCGACTCCGACCAGACCGAGGCTGCCATCAAGGCCACGGTCAAGATGCTCAACATTATGGATAATATCATCAAGTAACATACCCCATGAAACTCAAAATTGCAAAATTGCCCGGAGACGGCATCGGCCCCGAGGTGGTCGGACAGGCCGTCAAGGTCGTGGATGCCGTCGCGAAGAAATTCGGACACGAAGTGGAATACAGTTTTGCCTATGTGGGCGCCTGCGCCATTGACAAATTCGGCAACGCCTATCCGGAAGAGACCCACAAGGTCTGCCTGGAGAGCGACGCCGTGCTGTTCGGCGCCGTCGGCGACCCCCGTTACGACAACGACCCCACCGCCAAGGTGCGCCCCGAGCAGGGACTGCTGGCGATGCGCAAACAACTCGGCCTCTATGCCAACCTGCGCCCCGTCGAGACTTTCAAGAGCCTCGTTCACAAGAGCCCCCTCAAGGAAGAACTCGTGGACGGCGCCGATTTCCTCTGCCTGCGTGAACTGACGGGCGGCATGTATTTCGGCGAGAAAGGCCGCCGCGACAACGGCGACACCGCTTTCGATACCAACCTCTACCACCGCTACGAGGTGGAGCGCATCCTCAAGCTCGGCTATGAATATGCCCGCCGCCGCCGCAAGCACCTCACGGTGGTGGACAAGGCCAATGTCCTCGAGTCTTCCCGCCTGTGGCGCCAGATCGCCCAGGAAATGGCTCCGCAATATCCCGACGTCACCACCGACTATATGTATGTGGACAACGCCGCGATGAAACTCATCACCGGTCCCAAGTTCTTCGATGTCCTCGTGACCGAGAATACCTTCGGCGACATCCTGACCGACGAGGCCAGTTGCGTCAGCGGCTCGATGGGCCTGCTCGCTTCGGCTTCCATCGGAGAGCATACGGGCGTCTATGAGCCCATCCACGGCTCCTATCCCCAGGCGGCCGGCAAGAACATCGCCAACCCGCTGGCCACCATCCTCTCGGCCGCGATGATGTTTGAATATGCCTTCGGCCTGATGGAGGAGGGCAAGGCCATCCGCCGGGCGGTCGCCCTGTCCATCGACAAGGGTATCGTGACCGAAGACCTCGCCGGAGACGGAAAGAAATACAGCACCTCCGAGGTCGGAGACTGGGTCGCTGCTCATATTTAAAAGAACAATATTATGGCTATGGATTTGAATTGGGATGCGCTGGGCTTCAGTTACCGCAAAGCCAACGTTATCATCGTGAGTTATTTCCGGGACGGTCAGTGGTCCGCTCCCGTGGCAACCAAGGATTTTGATTTCCATTTCAGCGCTTTCGCCGGCGTGTTCCACTATGCCAACTCCTGCTTCGAGGGGCTGAAGGCTTTCCGGGGCGTGGATGGCAAGGTGCGTCTCTTCCGTCCGGACGAGAACGCCAAACGCATGCAGCGCAGCGGGGCCCATCTGGATATGGCCGCTCCTTCCGAGGAACTGTTTCTGGAAATGTGCCTGATGGCCGTGAAGGAAAACCTCGATTTCCTCCCGCCTTACGGCCACAATGCCTCGATGTACCTGCGGCCCGTGCTGGTCGGCTGCAATCCCCAGTTGGGCATCGCATCTTCCAAGGAAGTGGCATTCGCCGTGCTCGCCGCCCCGGTCGGCACCTATTCCGGTGCCAGGAGCCTGACGCCCGGAACGGCGGTGCTTTCCCGCGACTACGACCGCGCCGCGCCGCACGGCACCGGCAGTTTCAAGCTCTCCGCCAACTATGCGACCTCGCTGCATCCCTACAACCTGGCCCACAGGATGGGGTATCGTGAACTCCTCTTCCTCGACCCTGCCACCCATACCAAAATCGACGAATTCGGCTCGTCCAACTTCCTCGCCATCAAAGGCAATACTTATGTGACACCGCTCTCGGACTCCGTCCTGCCCTCCATCACCAACAAGAGTTTGCAGACCGTGGCGGCGGATTTCGGGATGAAAGTCGAAAAGCGCGTCGTTCCCGTCGAGGAACTCGCGGAGTTTGACGAGGTGGATGCCTGCGGAACGGCGGTGGTGATTACCCCGATTTGTTCCATCGACGACAAAGCGGCCCTGGAGGATGCCTCCGTGACCCGGACCTACACTTTCGGCTCGCCCGAGCATTGCGGCCCGGTGAGCGAAAAACTCTACAAACGCATCCGGGGCATCCAGGACGGTCT
>CAMNQO010000227.1 GCA_946549475.1 uncultured Bacteroidales bacterium | reverse complement strand
GCAACCGGTTCAACCTGACGGAACAGGTGAGCATCGCCACCCGTCTTTTTGCCGGGGCGAACATACCGCTGGGAAACTCCGACAACACGCCGCTGTCAGAAGCCTTCTACGCCGGCGGACCGAACAGCCTGCGGGCGGTCGAGCCCTATGCCGTCGGTGCCGGAAATTTCCACAGTTTCAACTACAACCAGAATTTCTTCCACGCCGGCGACATCAAACTTGAGGCCAATTTTGAACTGCGTTTCCCGCTTTTTTGGAAAATTTTCGGCGCCGCGTTCCTGGATGCCGGCAATGTTTGGAATTGGTATAGCCTTTCCGAGATTCTCAGCCCTGCGGACTATGCGTACTACATCGAGAAAATGGGGATAAAGGAAGAGTTGCAGGACGGATTTCTCAAAAATCAGAACATTGCGAAGCAAATCGCCCTCGGGACCGGCGCCGGTATCCGGCTCGACCTGGACGGCCTGGTTATCCGCCTGGACTTGGGCATTGGGCTCCACGCCCCTTACCAGACCTACAAATATACCAAGGAAGGCACGCCTGATTTCTCGCAGCCGATTACCACCTATTATAATATCCCTTCCGTCTTCGACGGCCTGCGTGTCAACTTCGGCATCGGCTATCCGTTCTGACGGGCGGGCTTCTGCGCAGGAAGTCCCCTGGCGATGCAGCGTTTGATGTGTCAGGAGCAGGCAGACGGGATAACAAGCCGGACTTATTCCCGTCCCGCGAAGAACTTGTAGTGAAAGAGAATCAGGTAGAAGGCTCCGACGGTGACGCAACTGTCGGCAAAATTGAAGACGGGCTCGAAGAAGCGGAAGGGATGGCCGCCGACAAAAGGCATCCAATCCGGCCAGACCGTATCAATCAGCGGGAAGTAGAACATATCCACCACTTTGCCGAAAAGCAGCGGAGCGTAGGGTTCGCCACCGAAAGAAGCCACCACGCCGGGAGCCGATGCAGAAAAGAGTTGTCCGTAGAATACGCTGTCCACGATATTGCCGAAGGCCCCGGCGGTAATGAGCGTCAGGCCGACCAGCACGCCTGTCGGTGTCGGAGAGGAAGCGTTGGGAGAAGGCACCTTGGCCGATAGGGCCGGAGAAAGCGAGTTCGCGGAAAGGACAGGAGGGGCACTGCGGCGGGCCAGCGAGCGGATCCACCAGCACAGCACACCGAAAAGCCCCAGGCGGAAGAGGGTCAGCAGCAACTTTCCGACCTTGCCGCCGAAACGGAAACCGAAAGCCATCCCCTCGTTCTCTACGAAGGTGATGCGAAACCAATCGCCCAGGGCATAAAAACTCTCGCCAAGAGTCATGTTGGTCTTGACGAGAATCTTGATAACCTGGTCAATCACAACGAGCAGAGCCCCCAGGATAAAGAGTTTCCAGCCCGTTGAAAGCCTTTTGCGACCCATCAGTTTTTCCCTTGTTTGGCGAGCATTTCCTTCGCCTCGATGGTCATGGTGGCGTTGGGAACGACCCTCAGCCTCTCTTTGGGGATCAACTGGCCCGTCACCTTGCAGATGCCGTAGGTCTTGTTTTCAATGCGCACCAGGGCGGATTCCAGATTCTGGATGTACTTGTACAGACGCTGGGCCAGCTGGCCGTGTTCCTCTTTGGAAAGGCTGGCAGCACCCTCTTCCATCGCATTGAAGGCATGGGAAGTGTCTGTAATATCATTATTGTCCGCCTTGCGAAGCTGATTGTACTCGGCTTTCGCAGCGGCCAGTTTCTCAAGGATCAGGTCCTTGAACTCTTGGAGTTCCTCGTCGCTATAGCGAGTCTGAACTTGCGGGGTGTTTTCAGTTGCCATAAGCTTAATGTTTAGGAAGCAGTGCTGTTTCTCACCACTTCAATTTTTATATGGGTGTCGCCCCACTCGATCTCGGCCGCGCCGGCGGGTGCGTCGGCGAGTTTTCCGAGAGCCAGGGAGGTAGATAGTGTCTGGGTCATCACATAGTCGCGGTAATGCCGGAGCGACGCGGCGATGTCATCATAGACTTCCCCATCTGCATAGATGGCCGTCACGATACGGTCGGTGACGGCGAAATCTTTCTCCTTGCGGAGATTCTGAATCGGACGGATCAGTTCGCGGGCCGTCCCCTCTTCGATCAATTCGGGGGTCAGGGTAATGTCGAGCGCGACCGTTAGCGAACCATCGGAAGCGACGAGCCAGCCGGGCATGTCTTCGGAATGGATTTCATAATCCGTCTTCGCCAAGACGACATCTCCGCCGGGCAGGGAAAGGGTCTGCTCCCCTTCCGCCCGTTCGAGGGCCGTTATCTGCTCCTGGGACAACTGGCTGAAAGCCGCGGCAATCTCTTTCATCCGGGAACCGTAAATCTTGCCCAAGGTCTTGAAATTGGGCTTGATCTTCTTGGTCATGATACCGGTGGTGTCGGTGATAAACGCAAGGTCTTTGACATTGACTTCGGCGAGAATGACCGCCCGCACCGCATCCAGCTGCCGCTGAAGCGTCCCGTCCAGAACGGGAACCATCAGCCTCGGGAGGGGCTTCTTGACATTGATGCCGACTTTCTTGCGAAGGGCCAGCACCATCGAGCAGGTCTTCTGCGCGAGCGCCATCCGCGCTTCGAGCGCCGGGTCGATGAGGGAGTCGTCACAAACGGGCATCCGCTCGTAATGCACATTCTCCGCGCCGGGTACGAGGTCGCACCAGAGCCGGTCCATAAAGAAGGGAGCGATGGGAGCCGCCAGCAGGGCGACGGTCCTGAGCACTTCCCAGATGGTCTGGT
>CAMNQO010000226.1 GCA_946549475.1 uncultured Bacteroidales bacterium | reverse complement strand
CAGGCAGCCCGCCCCCGTCCTCCGTCTCATCCGGCGCCCCGTCCTCCGCCTCGTCTCCCGGCCCGCCGTCAACCCTTCCGGCCATCCCGCCCTTTTCCTTGCAGATGTCGCAATGGCCGCAGGGCGTGGCGTCCGCCTGGCCGAAATACCGCAGCAGGAACACGCTCCGACATTCCTTTTCCTGCGCGACATAGTCCAGCATCGTCGAACTCCTGCGCCCGGCATTCTCCTGCAGGCGTCGATACAGGTCCGGGTCCAAAAACAAATCTTTCGGGTAATAGCGGTTGTGGTGCAGGAAGATGACAGTCGCTTCGTCGGCCGGAATATACTTGATGACATGCATGAGCGCCAACTGATAGAGCGTACGGCGCAACTCGCTGACGGAAAGGCCCGCCGAGGCGGCCAGCAGATCCTCCTCCACCGGCACCGGATAATCGAAAATCCCGGTATAACGCCGCATCATCGCTTCCAGCAAAGCCGGCATCGAGGCACCGGGGAACGACAGGTTGTACAATCCGTTTCTTGCCGCCAGGATCTGCACCTTGGTCGAAATCGTCGCATCCTCGCCATAGGTCAGATGACCCGTTTTTTCCAGATATTTCAAGGCACTCAACGCCATCGCCCGCTCGAGATGAAACTGCTTGCAGAACTCGCCCGGCACGAACTTCAACTGCCGCCCCTCCCCGCTCTCATAGGGAATCTCATAGAAACGGTGCAGTTTCTGATAGATATCCTCCACATATTCCAACGAAGGGAAAGCCACACGCGCCAGACGGGCAAAGCGCTGCCCGTCGCTCTTGTTCCACAGCAGCACCGCATAGGAGCGCCGGCCGTCACGGCCGGCCCGACCTGCTTCCTGGAAATACGCTTCGGGACTTTCCGGCAATTCATAATGGACGACAAAACGCACGTCCGGCTTGTCTATTCCCATTCCGAAAGCATTGGTACAGACCATGATGCGCGTCCGATCCGTCTGCCAATCCTCCTGACGACGGGCCCGCAGGGCGGCAGACAGCCCCGCGTGATAACAGGCGGCGCTCTCGCCTGCCGACTGCAAAAATGCAGCGAGTTCCTCACAGCGCTTGCGGCTGCGCAGGTACACGATGCCGCTGCCGGACTGCCGCGCACAGATTTGGAGCAATTTGCCCTGCTTGTCCTCGCAGCGGCGCACGATGTACGAAAGATTCGGGCGCTCAAACCCGCTCTTGACGACGCTGAATCCGCGGCCCTTCACGGATAACTTTTCCACGATATCGTCACAGACCTCGACCGTCGCCGTGGCCGTCAGGGCGATGACCGGCGCATCCACCCGTTCGCGCAAGTCCCCGATCTTCAGATAATCCGGCCGGAAATCATAGCCCCATTGCGAGATGCAGTGCGCCTCGTCCACCACGATATAGGAGACATTCATCGCGGTGACATAACGCAGGAAAGTCCGGGTCGCCAGCCTCTCGGGGGACAGATACAGAAACTTATAATCCCCGTAACAGGCATTGTTGAGCGCCAGGTCCACCTCATGGGCCGACATGCCGCTGTACACGGCGACGGCCTTGATACCCCTCGCCTGCAGGTTCTGGACCTGATCTTTCATCAGCGCGATCAGCGGCGTCACCACGAGCGCAATCCCCTCTTTCATCAGCGCGGGCAATTGGAAACAGACGGATTTCCCGCCTCCCGTGGGCAGCAGGGCGAGCGTATCATTGCCCCGGAGAACCTCTTTTATGATGTCCTCCTGCCGCAGGCGAAAGGAATCATGGCCCCAATACCGCTTGAGACAGGCCTTCGCCGCTTCCATATTGATTTTCTCGTCCGTCATCCGTCCGTTCTCCATCCGGCCCGCATGGAAAGGGCCGGAAAAAAAATCACATCATACAAATATAACGGAAAGAATGTCACAATTCAAATAAAATTTGTATTTTTGCACGATTTGCGGGAAGGTCCCGTAAACAGGAAAGAAATTTTATTTAAGGTTTATGAGCAAAATCAATCTCAAGCAGTACGGCATCAAGGATGTCAAAGAAGTTCTGTACAACCCCACCTACGAAGTTCTCTTCAACGAAGAGACCAAACCCGGCCTCGAAGGCTTCGACAAAGGCCAGGAGACGGAACTCGGTGCCATCAACGTGATGACCGGCATCTACACGGGCCGCAGCCCCAAGGACAAGTACATCGTCATGGACAAGAACTCCAAGGACAATGTCTGGTGGACGACCGAAGAGTACAAAAACGACAACCATCCCCTTTCCGAAAAGGCTTGGAAAGAACTCCGGGAACTGGCCGTCAAAGAACTTTCCGGCAAACGCCTGTTCGTCGTAGACGGCTTCTGCGGCACCAACAAAGACACCCGCATGAAAGTGCGCTTCATCATGGAAGTCGCCTGGCAGGCCCATTTCGTGACCAACATGTTCATCCGTCCCAAGAACGAAGCCGAATTTGACCAGGAGCCGGATTTCATCGTGTACTGCGCTTCCAAGGCCAAGGTCGAGAACTACAAAGAACTCGGCCTCAACAGCGAGACCGCCGTGGCGTTCAATGTGACCAGCAAAGAGCAGGTCATCCTCAACACCTGGTACGGCGGCGAGATGAAGAAGGGCATGTTCTCCATGATGAACTACTTCCTCCCCCTGCGCGGCATCGCTTCCATGCACTGCTCGGCCAATACCGACATGAACGGTGAGAACACCGCCATCTTCTTCGGTCTCAGCGGCACCGGCAAGACCACCCTTTCCACCGACCCCAAGCGTCTGCTCATCGGTGACGACGAGCACGGCT
>CAMNQO010000225.1 GCA_946549475.1 uncultured Bacteroidales bacterium | reverse complement strand
GCACGCTGGAAGAGCAGGCCTATCAGATGGGCGACGGCAAGCAGTCCGTCAAGGACTTCCTCGCCGGTGTTGACAAGGATGCGAAGATTGTCGTTTTCAAACGCTTTACCCTCAGCGAATAAAAATCGTTGCAAATTCACAAAAAAGGTCAAAAAAAGCAAAAACTTTTTTTGACCTTTTGTTTTTTCTGAAGAATCCGTCCTATCTTGCAGCCCTCAAAAAAATCAGGGCTTATGATCAATGAACGAAAGAACGGACGCTTCCTCCCCGTGCTGCTCTTGTGGACAGCGGCGCTGCTGGCCTGCACGCCGGAGCCGCTGACTTACCGGGGACCCAATACGGGCAACGGACATCGGCGGGAGGCGGGAGGCACCTTGCCCGAAAGCGAAACTTTTTTGTCGGAGACGGATGCGGACGGGCAGAGCCATCTGTATCTCAGCGGCGTCCGTTATCCCGACGGCTATGACTGGCGCAAAGACCCGCAGAAGGGAAGCGTGGAATGCACGCTCTTTCTGCTGCGTGACGGAGAGCCCCTGCTGGAACTGCCGGTCGGGACCGGGTATCAGCTGGCGTCCGACTCCGATATGCATCGGATTGTCCGGGGGCATCTCTATACGGAGTACTCGACGGAAACGGAGACCATCGTTTCAAAGGACGGTGAAGAATGTTACCGGGTCCCGGGACGGGAACGCCTGCACGGGCTGCAAGTGCGCGGCAGCGAATTGTTTACCCTCTGCGAATCCCGAAGCGGCGGCGCTTGGGTCCTCCGGCGCGACGGAAGCGAGTATCTCCGGGGCGAGGGTTCTGTCGTGCACGACCTGGCCTTCGACGACGGGACGCTGCGGGGAAGCCCTCCCTTGCAGGTGCCGGCGGCGAACAGGCAGAAATTGTTCTTTGCCACGGTGGAAGAAGCGACCCTCTGCTGGTGGATGGAAGGCCGGAAATACGGTACGCTTGCGTGTGAGGAAAACCAATCTTTCTTTGACGCCGGCCTGGCGGACGGTACGCCCTGGTGCGCCTATTCCCAAAGCGGGGCCCTGGTGATGGATGTGGGCTCCTATTCGACGCTGGCGGTGAAACACGGCAGCCGATGGATGAGCGCCGACGGCCGTGCCGGTCGCTTCTGGGTGTTGTATGAGATGGAAGGACAGCTGCAACTGCGTCAAGTGGAGATGTCGCCATATTCTTTCACCCGATTATTGGAAATGCCGGCGGAGGCCTGTGCGCTGGCGGTTTCGCCGGAAGGGGAGTGGGCGGTCCTGGCAAAGGATGGGACGGGTTGCAGGATTTTCAGTTCCGGGAGGGGAGAGGAGCTGCTTCCGGAAGGAACGGAGGCTTTCCCGGTCTCATTTTTCCGCTTTCTGGGCAATACCCTGTATCTTTCGCTCCAGGTGGAGGGGAGTCCGGCCCTTTACATCGACGGTACCATCCACATCTATCGCTTCAATGGCTGTTTCGACGGAATCGAACAGGGCCCTTAACGGCAGATTTCACCCATCAGGGTGGCGGGGGTGGAGCCGACGACCCGGACGCGGACGTAGTCGCCGGGCCGGAGTACGCCGGAAGCCGGTGCGGCAAAGACGCACATCATATAGTTGGAGGCCCGGCCGCAGAGCTGGCCGTCTCCTTTTTTGGAAGGTCCCTCGACCAGGACGGTCTGGACGCTGCCGACCATTGCGGCATAGCGTTCCTCGCTTTTTTTCATCTGTAGCGCGATGATTTCGTTGAGGCGCCGGGTCTTGACTTCGGGCGGCACGTCGTCGGGGTATTGGCGGGCGGCCAGGGTGCCGGGACGCTCGGAGTACTGGAACATAAAGGCGGAATCGTAGCCCACTTCTTCCATCAGGCTCAGCGTGTCCCGGTGGTCCTCCTCGGTCTCCGAGCAGAAGCCGGCGATGACATCGGTGGTGATGCCGCAGCCGGGAACGGTATCGCGGATGGCCCGGATGCGTTCCAGGTACCAGGCCCGGTCATATTTGCGCCGCATCTTTTCCAGCATCCGGTCGCTTCCGGACTGTACGGGGAGGTGGATGTGCCGGCAGATGTTTTCGTGGGCGGCCATCACCCGGAGCAGTTTGTCGCTTATGTCGGACGGGTAGGAGGTCGAGAAGCGCACGCGCAGCAGCGGGTCGATGGCGGCAACGCGCTCCAGCAGGTCGGCGAAATCCACCGTTTCCGCTCCGGCGGGGGAGTCCGCTTCTTCCGGCGTCCCGGTCCAGCGGTAGGAGTCCACGTTCTGCCCCAGCAGGGTGACTTCGCGGTAGCCGTTCCGGAAGAGTTCGCAGGCTTCGCGGATGATGCTGCCCGGCTCGCGGCTCCGTTCCGCCCCCCGGGTGTAGGGCACGACGCAGTAGGAGCAGACTTTGTTGCAGCCGCGCATAATGGAGATGAAGGCGCTGACGCCGTTACGGTCCGTCCGTACCGGGGAGATGTCGGCATAGGTCTCTTCGCGCGACAGCAGGGTGTCGATGCCCGGATGGCCGTCGCGGGCGCAGGCGATGAGTTCGGGCAGACGCCGGTAGGAGTCCGGCCCGGCCACGATGTCCACCTTGCCGCTTTCCAGCAGTTTTTCCTTGAGCCGCTCCGCCATACAGCCCAGGATGCCCACCAGTACGTCCGGACGCTTCTTTTTCCGGAGGGCGAATTGCTCGATGCGTCCCCGGATGCGCTGCTCGGCGTTGTCGCGGATGGAGCAGGTGTTGGCCAGGATCAGGTCGGCTTCCTCCAGGTTCCCGGTGTGACGCCAGCCGTTTTTCTGAAGGATGGAAAGGACCACTTCGCTGTCGTTG
>CAMNQO010000224.1 GCA_946549475.1 uncultured Bacteroidales bacterium | reverse complement strand
TCGAACCCAAGACCCCAACATTAAAAGTGTTGTGCTCTACCAACTGAGCTAACGAATCAATCCATTTCCCTCATCGGGACTGCAAAGGTATATCTTTTGGGGAACAAATGCAAATTTTTTTGCAAGATTTTATCGTCCCGCCTTCACTTTTTCGATGGCCTCGAAACTGCCCAGATCACTCCATGCCCAGCGACCGGGAGCCATGTAGATGTCCGGAGACTTCTCCATGATGGCATAATCGATGGAAATCTTTTCAAAGGTCGGGAAGAGGGCGCGTACACATTCCTGCTCGCCGGGGGTGTAGAAAGAGGGGGCCATTTGGTCCGTCACCGACTCGATCTGCGGGGCATGACGGCGGAGTTGGCGCTCGATCACCGCGACATCCCACACAAAGATGCCGGCGTTCCACCAATAGCCTCCCTGCGCGAGGTATGTCCCGGCCACCTCGGAGGAAGGTTTTTCCTTGAAGGAATCCACCTTGCGGATGACTTCTCCGTTCTGCCGGAAGACATCGTCGGGAATCTCTTTGATATAGCCGTATTCACAACTTGGGAAAGCAGGCTCGATGCCCAGGCAGACGATGCTCTCCCGCGTACCGCAGAAATCCAGGGCGCACCGGCTGGTGCGGGCAAAGGCGTCCGCATCCGGCACATAGGCATCGGAGGGCGTGACCATGATGCGGGCGTCGGGGTAGCGGAGCGCGATTTTGCGGCAGACATAACTGATACAGGGGGCCGTGTTGCGTGCCACCGGCTCCGCCAGTATCTGCTCATCCGGAATCTCGGGGACTTGTTCGTGGATGAAATGGACATACTTTTCGGCGGTGACCACCCAGAAGCGGGCTTGCGCATCGACTTTCAGGAAGCGCTCGTAGGTCAGGCGGATCAGGCTTTTTCCGCAGTCCAGCAGGTCCAGGAATTGTTTGGGATGTTCCGGCGTACTCAAAGGATAAAGACGGCTGCCGATGCCGCCCGCCATAATGACGATGTGTGTGCTCATGGTTGCAGGTCGTTAAAAAATGCCAGGGTGGCGTCAATGATTTTTTTCCGTTCCGCAGCGTCCGGCAGGCTTTCCAGCGGAAAACCCAGGCTGACGGCCCGGTAACCTTCGGCCCGGTAGGCCACTGCGGCGGAAATATTGTTGTCCAGATACCGGAAAACGGTCTGTGCGTCTTTGTGGACCGGAACGATGCCGTCCGGCGATTCGACACGGTAGAAACCTTCCCGCTTGTCCTGACAGAAGGAGACCGGCCGGCGGATCTGTACGGCATCAAAGCCCTTGCCGGTGTGCATCGCCCATACCTGTCCGCAACGGCTGGCCCGTCCTGTCATCCAGCGCCAGCCCAGATGCCGTTGTACGAAATCCTTGGCATCCTCTGTGCGGGAAGTGGTGTCGGCGGCGAAAACGGGGTCCCACAAATCGCTGGCGATGTAGGAGCCGGAGACCAGCAGATGCGTGCCCTGTCCGCTGCTTTCCTGCAAGCGGCGGCACAGCCGGGGCGGAAATACTTCGTAGCGGACCTTGCCGAGGAGGTCGCGCTGTCGTGTCTGTTTGCCGCAAATCAGGTCGATGAGGAAGAACTTGTCTCCCTCGAAACGCCCCTGTGCATAGGCGGAAGCGGAAGCGGAACAGTAACTGTAGCCTTGCTCAAAAAAATCTTCCCCGTGCAGGACCGGATAATCCATGCGGTTGCCGCCGGCGGTCAGACCGGCATAGTCCTGCCGGCTGGCCCCGAAGCCCGGGCAATGGTCGTCCAGCCACGGCCGCTCGCGCCGGTATTCGAACATCTCGCCGATATAGGCGCAGTCTTCTCCCCAGCCGACGCCTCCGTCGAGGGTATAGTCGAAGCCGGCCCTCTGCCCGTCTTCAAAGAAGGCCGGACCGGATATGCGGTCGAAATTGTTGACGACCAATACTGTTCCCTTGCTTTCCGGAGCCCGTCCGGCAGACAGGGTCTCCGAGAAGAAACTCCTTCCTCCGCCGTTGGCCGCAGCGATGCGGAAGGCATAACGCTGTCCTTCTTCCAGCCTGACGCTGGTACTCCACAGGCCGTTTTTGTCCACTTTCGCCTCGATGCGCCGGCCTTCGTCAAAACCGCCGTCATCCACCCGGGTGGAAAGGATGAAGTATTGGGCTTTGGCCGTCGGCTCGAGGCTGTCCGGCGTTTCATGCCAGGACAGGATGAGCCGTCCGTCCGGAGCGAGCCGGGCGGCAAAGTCTTTCACGGGCAGCGGCTGGACACGGTAAGGGATGCGATAGCGGGCGCTGAGATATTTCAATATTCCTTTATAGATGCTGCGGCAGACGCTGAAGCGGAAACGGGGGTCGAGTCCGAGTTTCATGTCATTGAAACTCTGATGGGAAAGAACTTCCAGCAGCAGGGCGGGGACGGCGGTCGTCCGGCTTTCGCTGTAGGACCGGTTCCACAATTCCCGGCGCCGCCACTGGGGATGGAAGCCGGCGCGGATGTCATCCACGACCTGGCTTTGGACCAGATCGGCCAGTTCTCGCTGGCACTGTCTGTCTTCTCCCGAGGGGAGTTTGCGGGATTTTTCCGCGTATAGCGTATAGATGGCCAGCGTGCCGTAGGTGGAGTCGGCCTGATGGAATCCGGCATTGGTGTGCAGGGCCAGGGAGACATCCAGCGGGATGTTCAGTCCGGGCCGCAACGGCTGGGGGTTTCCGTCCGGATCTTTGGGCGGGAGATAGCCCTTGGGGTTGACCCGGGAGCCACCGCTCAGCCAGCCCGTCCAGGCCCCGCGTGCCATGAAATCGTCCCGATAGTCATGCTCAAA
>CAMNQO010000223.1 GCA_946549475.1 uncultured Bacteroidales bacterium | reverse complement strand
CTCCACCGAGCGCATCATCCTGCCCGACGCCACGGAGCTGCTCGACTATATGCTCTGCCGTTTCAAGGGCATCCTGGAAAACCTCACCGTCTATCCCGAGACGATGATGGCCAACATCTGGCGCACCCACGGCGTGATTTTCGCCCAGCGCGTGATGAACGCCCTCATCGGCAAGGGCCTGTCCCGCGAGGAAGCCTACGACACCGTGCAGCCCGTCGCGATGAAGGCCTGGAGCGAAGGCCTGGACTACAAGACCCTGCTGCAGGCCGAGCCCAAGGTCACCAGCCGCCTGTCCGCCGAAGAACTCGACGGCTGCTTCACCCTCGACTACTACTTCAAGAACGTCGATTACATTTTCAACCGGGTAGGTATCCGGTAGCGGAACCGCCCCGGCTGAAAACGGGTCATTTCAGTCCGCGCTACCGCGAGCGTTTTCTCGCCCGGATGACCGGCTCGGCATAAGTTAAAGCCGGAGAAGTTCCAGGGCCTTGGGCGTAAGGAAAGGACGGATGGCGTCGTAGGGGATGGTAAAATTCGGCATTCCGGCCGCATAGGCGGCAATTTCATATTGCTGATAGGTAAAGACCAGCCCCTTGTCGGAGGGGAAAGGCGACCAGGCCGGAAGAGGAAGGGTCTGTTCGCCCGGTTCAAGCAGGAGATACGAGGTGAGGTCATCGGGAGAGACGGATTCTCCGTTGTCGCTGAAATATTCGGCCAGCCCCTTGCGCAGCAGCGGCTGCATCGGTCCGAGACAGTCCGGAAGCAGCCAGTCGCGGACCAGCGTCCCGTCCTTCTTGTCGAAGGTCAGGGAACCTTCGCCCCCGACACCGCCGTGGGCACCGCCCCTATAACTGTATTCCGTCGCGTCGAAGACGATATAGCGCTGCGACTCACCTGCTTTCTGAATGGAAAAGTCGTATTCCCAAGCCGGGAAGGTCCAGCCGCTGTCTTCTTCCATATAGGTTTTCATCTCCTCGCAGGCAGAGGCCGCTTCCCGTCCGAAGGCGGAAGAGGTCTCCCGGCGATAGTATTCCAGCAGGGCCTGCGTATCTTCCGTATCTCCGTCGTAGGTCGGAAACAGCCGCTTCCCCTCATAGGAGGCGACGGATGCCAGGCTGTGGTCCATTACGGAAACCAGGATAGCCCGCACCTTTTCCCGGGCCGGCTCGGAGGAATGTCCCGTACGGGGCAGTACAACTTTTATTTTCAGATTTGTCAATTCGGTCGAATCACAAGCCAGCAGGACTTCCGTCTCCCATTTTTGAGAAGAGAAACGGCAGGCGTCAAGAAAGAACAGGGCGAGAAACATCGCCGGGACGGCAAAGCATTTGTTCATAGATACAACTATTCTTCCGCGAAGGTAATCAAACTTGGCGAAAAACGAGTTTTTTTTGATAATGCCCGGCCAAATATGTATCTTTGTCGATTGGCTTAACGATTGATACAATCATGGATAATTTGAGATTCGACGTCGTAAGGGACTCCTTCAAAAAGAAGGCGGCCGCCGTGGAGACACCGGCCGAAAGGCCCTCCGAGTATTTCGGCTCGCTGGTCTTCGGACGGGACAATATGCGCCGCTACCTGGACGGGGACACCTTCAGCCGGCTGACGGACTGCATCGAGGGCGGCAAGGCCCTGGACGCGCAGACGGCCGACAAGGTCGCCGCCGGGATGAAAGCCTGGGCGATGGAGCACGGCGCCACGCACGTCACGCACTGGTTCCAGCCCCTGACCGAAGGCACGGCCGAAAAGCACGACTCCTTTATGGACTACGACGGCAAGGGCGGCATGATCGAGACCTTCACCGGCAAATCCCTCGTCCAGCAGGAGCCGGACGCCTCGTCCTTCCCCAACGGCGGCATCCGCGCCACCTTCGAAGCCCGCGGCTACACCGCCTGGGATCCCACCTCCCCCGTCTTCATCCAGGACGACACCCTCTGCATCCCCACGGTGTTCATTTCCTATACCGGTGAAGCGCTGGACTACAAGACGCCGCTCAAAAAAGCAATCAAGGCCGTCACGGACGCAGCCCTGCCCCTGTGCCGCCTCTTCGACCCGAAGGTCGGCAAGGTCATCTCCTACCTGGGCTGGGAACAGGAGTATTTCCTCGTGGACGAAGACCTCTTCGCCGCCCGGCCGGACCTGATGCTGACCGGACGCACGCTGATGGGGCACTCCTCGTCCAAGAACCAGCAGCTCGACGACCATTATTTCGGCGCCATCCCGTCCCGCGTAGCCGCATTCATGCGGGACATCGAGATTGCGGGCTACCGACTCGGCATTCCCCTCAAGACCCGGCACAATGAAGTGGCCCCCAACCAGTTTGAACTCGCCCCCATCTACGGGGAGACCAACCTGGCCAACGACCAGAACCAGATGATGATGAACGTGATGAGCAACATCGCCCGCAAGCACGGATTCGTCGTCCTCTTCCACGAAAAACCTTTCGAGGGCATCAACGGCTCGGGCAAGCACAACAACTGGTCGCTCGGCACCGATACCGGCACTCCGCTGCTCGCTCCGGGCAAGGACGCCAAAGGAAACCTCCAGTTCGTCACCTTCTTCGTCAATGTGCTGGCCGCCGTACAGAAGCACAACGGCCTGCTCAAGGCCTCCATCGCCAGTGCGACCAACGCCCACCGGCTCGGTGCCAACGAGGCTCCCCCGGCCATTGTGTCGGCCTTCCTGGGCAAGGCGATGACGGACGTGCTGCACAAACTGCTGACCGTTCCTTCCGATACACCGATTGAAATCGCCGGCAAGAAGGGCAAGTCCGTCGGCCTGGTCGAAATCCCGG
>CAMNQO010000222.1 GCA_946549475.1 uncultured Bacteroidales bacterium | reverse complement strand
GTATTCCCGAAGAGCAGCTCCGCGAAGCTTCCAAGAGCGCGGTCTGCAAGATCAACATCGACTCCGACTCCCGTCTGGCCATGACCGCCGCCATCCGCAAGGTCCTCGCCGAGAAACCGGGCGAATTCGATCCCCGCAAGTACTGCGGCCCCGCCCGTGACGAGATGAAGAAGCTCTACATACACAAGATCGTCAATGTCCTCGGCTCCGACGGCAAAGCGCTCTAAATTGAACCCGACACGGCAGTTTCCGCAACAAGTCGTACGGCTGTCGTGAATAAGGAATCAGGGGTCGACCGATGGCCGGCCCCTTTTCATAAGGATTCGTCCCATTATAAATGAAGAAATTACTCCTCCTTTTTGTCGCTGCCTGTGTGTCGGTGTTTACGGTCGGAGCACAGACCTCCGGTCAGGCCGGGGGTGACGTCCAGCCGGTCCCCACGCGACCCCGTTACCAGAGGCTGTCGGCATTGTGCGTGCGCGACAGCCTCAGACACAAGGGTGTATGGCGTTCATGGCTGTTGTTCGAACCGGAATGTCTCTCGCCCGAAAAACCGTTGCTCATCTGCCTGCACGGCTATGGCGGCAGTGCGGAACGGGGCAAGGTGCAACTCGTCGAACTGGCCAGCAAAATGGGTTTCGTCCTTTGCTTCCCGCAAGGCTTGAAGGATCCCAAGGGCAAGCCCTCCTGGAATGTCGGCTATCCCTCGCAAAAGGGATGGAAGCAGGATGACGTGGCTTTTCTTGAGTGTCTGACCAGGCATTTGCAGAAAAAATATGTCCTGGACCCCCACAATGCGTTTTTAATCGGTATGTCCAACGGTGGGGAAATGTGTTATCTGATCGCGCGTCGCAAGCCGGACCTGTTCGCAGGATTGATGTCCATTGCCGGATTGACTTTGGAGTGCATGAAGCCGCTCCGCTACAACAACCCCGTTCCGTTTATGGAATTGCACGGGACCATCGATTCCGTTTCCCGCTGGGAAGGGGACCCGGAAAACCGTCACGGATGGGGCGAATACCTGGGTGTCCCCAATGCCGTCAGTTATGTCGTGGCGGCCGACGGATGTCTGTCCTATCAGAAATCGGCGGTCAGTCAAGATGTCATTCTGCATCGCTATGCCGATGGCCTGAAAGCCCGCAAAGGCAAGGGGCACACTTGCGAAGTCTGGTTCTACGAGGTGGTCGGCGGCCGTCATTCCTGGTCGGACGATATGATGGATACCTACGCAGAGATTGAGAAATTCATCAGCCGTTTTCTGTATCGCTGACGCTTCGGTGCGAAAGGTTGATTGTATATTAAATGGAAATAGTTGAAATCATGGAAAAAATCAAGATGACGACTCCGCTTGTGGAGATGGACGGGGACGAGATGACCCGTATCCTTTGGAAAATGATCAAGGATGAACTCATTCTCCCGTTCGTGGATCTGAAGACCGAATATTACGACCTGGGCCTTCCCAGGCGCGACGAGACGGAGGACCGTATCACCGTGGAATCGGCCGAGGCGACCCAAAAATACGGCGTCGCCGTCAAGTGCGCCACCATCACGCCCAACCACCAGCGGATGGACGAGTACAAACTCCATCAGATGTGGCGTTCGCCCAACGGCACCATCCGTTCCATCCTCGACGGCACGGTCTTCCGCACCCCCATCCTCATCCCTTCCGTCAAGCCGGCGGTGAAGAACTGGGAGAAGCCCATCACCATCGCCCGCCACGCCTACGGGGATGTCTATAAGAGCGTCGAACTCCGGGCGGACGAGCCGGGCGTGGCCAAACTCGTCTTCGACGGGGAAAGCGGCAGCCACAAGGAAGTCGTCATCCAGAACTTCAAGGGGGAGGGCGTCATCCAGGGGATGCACAACACGGACAAGAGCATCCGTTCCTTCGCCCATTCCTGTTTCCAGTTCGCCCTGGCGACCCGGCAGGATGTCTGGTTTTCGACTAAAGACACCATCTCCAAGACCTACGACGCGCAGTTCCGCATCATCTTCGACGAGGTCTATGCCGAATACAAATCTCGCTTCGACGAACTCGGACTGACCTATTTCTATACCCTCATCGACGATGCCGTCGCCCGCGTCATCCGTTCCAAAGGCGGATTCATCTGGGCTTGCAAGAACTATGACGGCGATGTGATGAGCGATATGGTCTCCACCGCCTTCGGCTCCCTGGCGATGATGACCTCCGTCCTGGTCAGCCCCGACGGAAAATACGAATATGAAGCAGCCCACGGCACGGTGACCCGTCATTATTACAAATACCTGGCGGGGGAGGAGACTTCCACCAACCCGATGGCGACCATCTTCGCCTGGAGCGGCGCCCTGCGCAAACGCGGCGAACTCGACGGTCTGAAAGACCTCGTGAACTACGCCGACCAACTCGAAGGAGCCTGCTTCGATACCCTTGGCGAAGGCGTCGCCACCAAGGACCTGGTCGCCCTGATGGAGGGTATCACACCGCGCAGCGTCACATCGGCCGGATTCATCGCCGCCGTCCGCGGGCATCTGGCGCAGCGCCTCGGCGCGTAAGACCCCAAAGGTAATTTTTTGACTGATTCTGTTTTGACCGACCGTAAGGCCGGTCATTTTTTTTGGGCAAAAAAAACTGCAAAAAAAATTTGGAAATGTGGTAGGGGGGGGTGTATATTTGCAGGATATTAGTAGTATGCCGTATTGGCTGAAAACTGTAACCTGTGACAATGAAAAGACGCGAACGCTATCTCTCTCCCGAATTTGATGTGCTGGACCTGCTGGTCGAGGATCGTACGCTGCTGACGGACGGCAGCGGCTCGCAGTTTG
>CAMNQO010000221.1 GCA_946549475.1 uncultured Bacteroidales bacterium | reverse complement strand
CCCGGCGGATCTGACGGATAAACGGCGTATCCCGGCGCACCTGCCCCGCCATAATCCGGTAGAAAAGCCAGGTTATGGTGAGGCTCAAACCGATGACGATGTAGCATTGCATGTCCACGCTCGCTCCCAGACGGTAGGAAATCCACCAGCACAGGACCACGAAAGCGTTGAGGGACAATTCGCGGATCGTCGTTCCGATGTGCGAATAGCCCATGCTGATGAAGAGATGGTGGAGATGGGTCTTGTCGGCCTTGAAGGGGGAATGGCCGCGCACGATGCGGGCCAGCATCACGCGCACGGTATCAAAGACAGGGATGGACAAGGCAGCCAGCGCAAACGCGACCAGCGACATGTTTTCTTCATGGAAGTAACGCTCTACCAGCGAATTGGACTGTAGGGTGCGGATGACGAAAGAAGAAATGACGACCCCCATCACCAAAGTACCGCCGTCCCCGATGAACATCTTGGATTTCAGACCGAAGACATTGTGCAGGAAGAAAGGCAGGAGCGAGCCCACGCAGACGGCGGCCAGCGACGCCCAGGCATAATCCCCCGCCCGGAAGAACAAAATCCCGAACAGGAAACTCGACATGATGCAGAAGCCTGTGGACAGGCCGTCCACGCCGTCGATGAGATTGATGGCATTGATGATGCCCACGACGGCAAAAATCGTAAAGAGCCAGGACGCCCAGTCGGGGATGCGGTGGATGCCCCACAGCCCGTGGAAATCATTGATGGCATAATTCTGAATGGACATCATCGCCATGACGACCAGGATTTCCATGGCGAAGCGCACATAGGGCGACAGGGCGACGATATCATCGGCCGTCCCGATGTACAGCATGATGATCATAGCCATGATGATGGGGTACAGGATGCTGCTGTTGAAAAACATACGGGCTATGCACAATCCGATGACGATGCCGAAGAACACGGACATCCCGCCCAGCAGGGGGACGGGTTTGCGCTGCAACTTCCGTGCATCGGGATTGTCCACGATATTGCGGCCGACGGCAATCCGGCGGACCACCGGATTGATGACCTCCACCGACACGCACGAGACCAGCGTCACAATCAATATGCTGAACCAAGACAATTCCATACTGCAAAATTAGGCATCATTATCCATTTTTTCAAGATAAACGGAAGGAATATACGAAGTGGCGACCGCAACGACTCCCTCGATACAGACCACGAGGCGTTTGTCTCCCTTGATCCGCTTGATATACCCTTCCGCCCCTTCAAACACGCCGCCCGTCACCCTCACCTTCTGACCGCTCTTGAAGTCCACCTGTACCGGATCGAGCAAGGTCAGTTTCCGGTCCTCCATCGTAGTCACGAAAATGAAAGCGTCCATCTGCCGGTCCGGAATGACGCAGGGCACTTTTTCTCCGGGCCGGGTATAGACCTTCAGCAGTTCATACCGGTCGTGACGGATCTTCTCGAGCCGGTCCGGGGTGGTCCTGACGAACATCAGGCTGCTGATCAGCCGGTGCGGGATGAAAAATTCATCCACCAGGCCCTGAATCTGCTCCCGGACATGCTCGACCCGGTTGTAAAAAACCTTGAGGGCGTACCAGCCCGCCTGCTCACTCTCCGGCTTCCTTGAGTCGTTCTGCATTTTCGGCAATGATCAGTTGGTCTATGACTTCCTGGATGGCACCGTCCATGAAGACGGGCAGGTTGTACATTGTATAACCGATGCGATGGTCCGTCACGCGCGACTGGGGATAATTGTAGGTACGGATCTTTGCCGAACGGTCGCCCGTCGAAACCATCGTCTTCCGCCTGGCGGAAATCGAATCCAGATATTTCTGGTACTCCATGTTGTAGATACGGGTACGCAACTCCGCAAGGGCTTTGTCGAAATTTTTGAGTTGGGACTTTTCGTCCTGGCACTGTACGACGATACCCGTAGGGATATGGGTGAGCCGGATGGCGGAATAGGTCGTATTGACGGACTGTCCGCCCGGGCCGGAAGAGCAGAAGGTGTCCTTGCGGATGTCGTTCATGTTGAGTTCGATGTCAAACTCGCCCGCTTCCGGCAGCACCGCCACGGAGGCGGCGGAAGTCTGGACGCGCCCCTGGGTCTCGGTCTGGGGGACGCGCTGCACCCGGTGCACGCCGCTCTCGTATTTGAGCGTGCCGTACACATGGTCGCCGCTGACCTTGAAAACGATCTCCTTGAAACCGCCGGCCGTCCCTTCGGAAGAACTCGTGACCTCCAGTTTCCATCCCTTGGACTCGATGTATTTGGCATACATGCGGAAGAGGTCGCCGGCAAAAATCGCCGCTTCGTCACCGCCGGCTCCGCCGCGGATCTCGACGATGGCGTTCTTCTCGTCTTCGGGGTCGGCCGGGATGAGCAGCAGTTTGATTTCCTGTTCCATCGCGGGAAGGCGCGGCTCAAGTTCGGAGAGTTCCATCTTGGCCATCTCCCGCAACTCTTCGTCTTTCTCGTTGGCGATGATGTCCTTCGCCGCCTCGATGTCATCCACCACTTTCTTGTAGGCCAGCCCCGCCTTGATGACGGGAGAAAGTTCCTTGTAATCCTTGGACAACTGGACATAACGCTTCATGTCCCCCATCACCTGGGGGTCGGCGAGCTGCTGCTGCAGCGCATCATGCTTCTGCATCAGTCCCAATATCTTTTCTACCAGCGGATTGTTCGCCATATCGTTTTCTCCTTGCTTAATATGAAAATCACCTTATTTTTTCAACAGAACGCTCGCCCATACCTCACAGCCTTCCCCCCGGCCCACAAAGCCCAGACGCTCCGTCGTGGTGGCCTTGACGCTCACCTTCTCCGTTTCCACGCC
>CAMNQO010000220.1 GCA_946549475.1 uncultured Bacteroidales bacterium | reverse complement strand
GTAGTGTCGCCGCTCATCGCAAATTCGGTTTTCTCCTCCTTGATGGCGAAATAGCCCAGTTGTTGATCGGAGGGAAATTCATAACGAAGCCCCAGGCCGTCGTCATACAGACGGAAACGCACATCCATCCGATGGCCGCTGGGGCGGTGCCTGAGACGGACCAGCAACTCGTTGTAGCGGTTGCGGATATAACGTTCTTCTCCCCAGACGGTCTCCCAGGTCTGGTCGAAACTGTCTTCATCCTGGCCCAGCAGTTCAAAACCATCGCTGAAACTGTAGCAGTCGCGGTCATCCACGCGCTCAATCTGTCCGTCCGCGTTCATTTTCATGATGGAAGGGCGCAGGCTGCCGCGCAGGTCGAAACCCAGGCGGCTCGGCAGAATCACCGCCGTCTCGCCGCGATTCAGGCAATACTGCGGCGTACCGTCGTCCAGCAGACGGAATTGCATCGTCAATGTGCCTTCGGGAGACGACAGGGAATGAGACTGAGCGACCTCGACGACAGGTTGGGAAGGGGTGCAGGCCAGCCACAGGAGGGCCGGCAAGGCAAGTAGGAAAAATCTTTTATACATATCTCTGATTGTTTAACGACAAACGGGAGGGACGGAATCGGACCAAAGTCCGGAAGGTGCTTCCGAAAGGGTCAGGTCCAGTTCTCCACCCTGATAGATTTCGTCCCGATAGAGCCAGCAGCGGTCCAGGGGAGCGCCGTTGAAACGGGCCGAACGCACATAGTACGACGCGGGTCCGTTGCCCCGGGTCCGGATGGTCAGGCTCTTGCCGGAAGCGTTGAAGGGACTGAGCCGGACGACAATCTTGTCGAAGGCGGGGCTGCCGAGCTGATAGGTCGGCCGCTCCGGCGCTCCTCCCTGGACATCGAACAGGCCCATCGAGGTCAGCACATACCAGGCGCCGAGCTGCCCCTGGTCTTCATCCTGGCCGTAGCCGTATCCGTGTTCCCCGTCCGTTCCATAGAACTCGTCGCAAATCAGCCGGGTCCATTTCTGGGTCAGCTCCGGCCGGCCGGAGAAATTAAAGAGCCAGGGTATGTGCAGACTGGGCTGGTTGCCGTGGTTGTACGGACTGCCCAGGCCGGAAAAGGCATAAGTCGTCTTGCCGCCGCCGAAAATGCTCTTTCGGGCCTGCGTGAAAATGGAATCCAGACGAGCGTTGAAGACCTCTTTGCCCATCCGCGCAATGAGGGAATCCGGATTCTGCGGGACAAAGAAGGTGTACTGCATCGCATTGCCTTCCTGAAAACCCCGCCAGGACTCCAGGGGGTCGAAGCGGTCGATGAAGGCGCCGCCGGGGACACGGGGACGCACCAGTTTGAGACTGTCGTCAAAGACTTTCGCCCAGCCGTCGGACAAGTCCGTCAGCTGCCGGTAATCCGCCTCCTTACCGAGCTGACGGGCCAGCTGTGCGGTCGCGTAGGCGCTGAAACCATATTCCAAAGTATGGGAAACGGAGAACGTCGCACCCCGGGAATCGGCCACCCATCCCTCCACATAGGGAACATAGCCCTCCTTGACGAAACGCTCCACATCCATCTTGCCGGCTCCGGGAAGACGCTCCTCCCACTCCAGATTGTCCTTGCGGGCGGCCGCATACATCTTCTCGATGTCATACTGACGGATGCCGCTGTTATAAGCGCCGGCAAAGGCGATGCTCACCATATTGGTTCCCACGCCGGAGACATAGCGGCTGCAGGCGATGCCGTCGCCGAGCCAGCCGGCATCCTCATAGACCAGAAGCTGGGAGGACACCCAGTCGTTGTAGTACTCCGGCCAGGCGAGGGCCCAGAGGGGTGTCAGATTCCAGTAGCCGCCCCAGATGGCGTCGGTATTGTAATGATTGTGTACCGGACGGCCGTCTTCGCCGAGGGGAATCTGGCCGATGCCACCGTCGTTGCGGGGATAGGCGCCGCAGCAGTCGCTGGCCAGGCCGCGACCCAGCAGGGCGTGATAAAGCCCCGTATAGAATTTGACGCGGCTCTCGTGCGTCCCGCCGGAAACGGCAATCTTGGAGAGTTCCGCCTGCCAGCTGTCGTGTGCCTGCCGGCGGGCTTCATCAAAGCCGAGGCCGGGCGTCTGCGGCGCATCTTTCAGGCCGGTTTCCGTCTCGAAATTATCCCGTGCATTCTCGATGGAAGTATAGGACAGGCCCAGACGGGCCGTCACCTCCTTCACGGCATCGTAGTCCAGGCAGAGGACGGCGCCGGGACCGGACACCCGGCCGCCCCGGGCTTCCACCGGCTCGGAACCCGTCGTAAAGGCACGCACGGAGGCCGGGGCCGCCGAGAGATCTCCATAGAAAAACATCGAGACCGTCGCGCCGCTCTGATACCGTTTGACATATTCCGGTTCGGTGACAATATAGCCCCACAAATGGGTGCCGTCGCATTGTGCGAAGGCATCGCGCACAGCTCCGCTTTCCCCCTGACGGGTGCCTACATTCACAAGAATATGATGGCGAGGGCTTTCAGCCGCAGCGGATGCCGGAGTTTTTGCACCTGACGCATCGAAACGGAAACGCTGATAAGCGACCCTGCGGGTGGCCGTCAGTTCGGCCAGTACATCATAATCGGACAGACGCACCCGGTAATAACCCGGCTCCGCATGCTCTTCGCTCTTGTCGAAACGCGAACGCCAGCCGCCGTCGGGGTCTTCCAGTACGCCGGGGACCGTCTTGACATCTCCGCCGACCGGCATCAGGGCCAGTCCGCCGACCTGAAACTCGTGGAAACAGGGAAAGCCGTCGATGGAAGTGTGGCTGTCGTCATAGCCCACGGCCTCCCAGCCGTCCTTGTTGCCATAGGTCCCG
>CAMNQO010000219.1 GCA_946549475.1 uncultured Bacteroidales bacterium | reverse complement strand
GTCAAGCTCAGCGAGCCGATGTCCCAGCTCGACGAGACCCTCGGCGGCCTGCGCATCATCAAGGCTTTCATTGCGGAGAGAAAGATGAAGGAGCGCTTCGCCCGCACCGTCAATGAGCAGCGCCATTTCAGCAACAAAGTGGCCGTCCGCCAGTCCGCCGCCCACCCCGTCAGCGAGTTTCTGGGCACATTGATGATCATGCTCGTACTCTGGTTCGGCGGCACGCTGATCCTGAGCGCCCACGCGCCTTTCGACGCCCCGACTTTCATCTTCTACATGGTGATTCTCTACAGCGTGCTGCAGCCGCTCAAGGATTTCTCAAGGGCTTCCTACAACATCCCCGTCGGTCTCGCTTCGATGGAGCGGATCGACAAGATCCTCGGCGCCAAGAACAACATTATCGAGAAGCCGCATGCCAAAGAACTGGATTCATTCAATGACTGCATCGAAATCAAAGGTCTGCATTTCCGCTACCCCGACGGCAACAAAGAGGTGCTCAGCGACATCAACATCAGCCTGAAAAAGGGCAAGACCGTCGCCCTGGTCGGCCAGTCCGGCTCGGGCAAATCGACGCTCGTGGACCTCATCCCGCGCTATTATGACGCAACGGAGGGCAGCATCAGCATCGACGGCACCGACATCCGCGACCTCAAGGTCAGAAGCCTGCGCTCGCTCATCGGCAATGTCAACCAGGAAGCCATCCTCTTCAACGATACCATTTTCAACAACATCGCCTTCGGCGTGGAAAATGCCACCCGCGAGCAGGTCGTCGCCGCCGCCAAGATTGCCAACGCCCACGATTTCATCATGGAAAAAGAGGACGGCTATGACAGTTATATCGGCGACCGGGGCTGCAAACTCTCCGGCGGACAGCGCCAGCGCATCAGCATCGCGCGGGCCATCCTCAAGAATCCGCCCATCCTCATCCTCGACGAAGCGACCTCCGCCCTGGATACGGAGTCCGAAAAACTGGTGCAGGAAGCCCTCGACCGCCTGACATCGGACCGCACCACGATCTCCGTCGCCCACCGGCTCAGCACCATCAAGGATGCGGACGAGATATGCGTGATGCATGAGGGCGTCATCGTCGAAAGAGGACGGCATGAAGAATTGATCGCCCGCAACGGTTATTACAAGAAACTGATCGACATGCAAGCCCTCTGATGTCCCCGCGCTTCCAAAATATCGGCAAATGCGTACTGGCGGCTTACATTGCCGCCATCCTGTATCTGTGTCTGGCCAGTTGGCAGGGTATTCCGGGCATGTGGAAGACCTTCCTCGGCATCCAGATGGACAAAGTATTCCATTTCCTGATGTACCTCCCCTATCCGTTCCTGGCTTTCTGGGCCTTCTACAAGGGAAAGGACGGAGGACTTTTTCTCCTGAAAGTCCTGCTCGTCGGCATGGCGTACGGCGGAGCCGTCGAACTGATGCAGGCGCTCTTTACGGACAGCCGCAGCGCCGAGTGGGGCGACTGGCTGGCCAACACGGCGGGCATGGGCGGATCGGCCCTGCTCATCGGTCTGGGACTCATCATCTATCGGCGGCGGAAAAAATGAGAAAGGTATTTTTGTGCGTGGGATTGATGCTGTCCGCCCTGCTGAGTGCGCAGGCTTCGGACATCGCTACAAACGAGGATTTGTGCGACAGCCTCTCCGTCCTGCTGGAAAAGAGGGGCGGCGTCAAGATCAAAATCACCCTCAAACATATTCTCAAACGCGGCAACGGGACAGACTGGTACTTCAAGGAAAACCTGGGCGACTACCCCTTCCGCAAGGAAGATGTCAATTGGTTGAAAAAGCAATTGAAAGCCCTCGCACCCGCCCCTTGGCGTTCCCGGCCCGTAGCCCGCGTCTTTGTCGGCAGACTGAACCTCGACGAGATGGTCTGCGTCCCCTATACCCGCGACGGGAAGCCGGCAGCCTCGGCTTTCGCCGTCGGCACTCCTCCCGTGGCCGTCCCCTCCCTGGTGAGAAAGGAATCCGGCGAATCCTTCCATGAAGGGCTCGAGGGACGGCACATCGCCCTGTGGAACAGCCACGGCTATTATTACAACCAGCCCCAGCGCTGCTGGCTGTGGCAGCGCGCTCCGCTTTTCGGCACCCTCGAAGATGTGTTCAGCAGCAGTTTCGTCCTCCCCTTCCTGCTTCCCATGCTGGAAAATGCCGGAGCGGTCGTCCTCCTGCCCCGCGAAAGGGATTTTTCCCGGATGGAAGCCATTGCCGACAACGACCCGGTCCGGACTTCGCGCACCCGGGGACGCGTGGACATCAAAGGAGCGTGGGAAAAGCGCCAGGGCGGCTTTGCCGACTGGACGGAGACTTATCAAGGGACGCAGACGCCCTTCGGAGCCGGCACCTACCTGAGGACGCAAGGTGCACGGAAGGCCGGCGCTTCGCTGACCTGGCACCCCGCCGTCCCGGCAACGGGCCGATACAGCGTCTATGTCTGCTATCCCTCTTTTCCGGAAAGCACGACAGCCGCCCGCTATACCGTCAGGCATCGGGGCGGCAGCACGACCCTGCTGGTCAACCAGCGGATGGGCGGCGGGACCTGGATCCATCTCGGCCGGTTTGAAATGGACAGCACAAGTTGCGTCGTCCTGGACAATGCCGCCGCCGACAAAGGGATTGTGAGCGGAGATGCCGTGCGCGTGGGCGGCGGAATGGGCAATATTGCACGGTACAATGCGGACACAAGCGCATTTTCATCCCCCATGCTTTCCGGCAAGGCCCGCTGGGCCGAGGGGGCGCGTTACTGGCTGCAATGGGCCGGTGCCGACACCACGGTTTACAGCCAGAATCATTTTGAGCATGACTATCGGG
>CAMNQO010000218.1 GCA_946549475.1 uncultured Bacteroidales bacterium | reverse complement strand
CGGAAACAGGACAAAAAGCGGGCGCGTTTCGAAAGGGAGATCCTCAGATTCTTCCGGACCGGTCTTGCCTCATCCGAAGCCACCAGTGCCGCCACCTCCTCCCGATACGCATTTTTATAAGAAAGCGCATCCAGCATCTTTTCATGAATCCTCCGGTCCGCCTCCTGCAAACCCGCCGGGTCGGCGTGGCAGAGACTGTCGGGCCGTTCCCGATACTCCAGCAGGATTTGCGGGATGTTGGCTATTTTGATCTGGCGGACCGCCCGGGAATACAAGTCATAGTCTTCGCAAAAAGACAGATTTCCGTCAAATTCAATCCGGACATCGGCCAAAGCCTCCTTTCTGAACATCACCGTCGAATTGCCCAGGCAGTTTTCCCGCAAAAAATCCAGCATCCCGGGATTCGCCGGCAGACGGACTTCATCTCCGGAGGGAAAGCGGCGGAACCAGGTCCCGCAGATGCCCGCATCGGGATGCCGGCGAAAAAAATCCACCTGACGCTCCAGCCGCGCCGGCAGGGAAATATCATCCGAGTCCATGAATGCGCACAGAGAATGGGCGGCCTGCGCAATCATTGCCCGGCGCGCCCTGGCTACACCCCCGTTCTCCGTCGCCCGGACGAGCCGGATCCGGGCATCTTGCCGGGCGTAAGCCTCCAGGGTCTGCAAGGTATCTTCACGAGTGGAGGCATCATCGTATATCAACAACTCGAAATACGGGTATGTCTGCGACAAAATGCTGTCTATGGCCTGCGACAGATATTCTCGGGGCGTATTGAAGACCGGCATCAGCACCGACACGCTTACCGGCTCTTCCCTCGTCTCAATGAACGGATTTTCCTTTGACATCGTCTTGATGGTTGTTTATCGTTCCGCCCTCATAGGATTTTCCAGAAAATCCTGATAGGCCAGTTTAATTCCTTCTTCCAATTCGGTCTTGTAAGTCCAGCCCAGGGCTGCGGCTTTCGACACATCCAGCAACTTGCGGGGCGTTCCGTTCGGCCGTGTCGTGTCCCATTTAATTTCTCCATGGTAGCCGACCACCTTCGCCACGAGTTCGGTCAGGGCTTTTATCGAAAGTTCTTTTCCCGTACCTGCATTGACGGTCTCGTTCCCGCTGTAATGGTTCATCAGGAAGACGCACAGATTGGCCAGGTCATCCACATACAGGAACTCACGCAAAGGAGAACCGTCGCCCCAGCAGGTCACGGATGCCGCACCCGACAACTTCGCTTCGTGGAACCTGCGGATCAAAGCGGGAAGGACATGGCTGTGCTCCGGATGATAATTATCATTGGGGCCGTACAGATTGGTCGGCATCACCGAAATGTAATCCGTTCCATACTGCCGGTTGAGATACTCGCAGTACTTCAACCCGGAAATTTTCGCCAGCGCATACGCCTCGTTGGTCTTTTCCAGTTCCGAGGTCAGCAGGCAGGACTCCTTCATCGGCTGCGGGGCCATCCGCGGATAGATGCAGGAAGAGCCAAGAAATTCCAGTTTCTTGCAACTGTTCTTCCAAGCCGAACGGATAACATTCATCTCCAGAATCATGTTGTCGTACAGGAAATCCGCCGGCGCCGACTGGTTGGCCACGATGCCGCCCACCTTCGCCGCAGCAAGGAAGACATACTCCGGCTTCTCCTGCCCGAAAAACGCCTCGACCGCAGCCTGATTGCACAAATCCAGTTCCTTGTGCGTGCGGGTGACGATGTTTGTATAGCCCTGACGATTCAGTTCCCGGACAATGGCAGAGCCCACCATACCCCGGTGGCCCGCCACATAAATCTTCGCGTCCTTTTCCATCATTTTACAATTCCCTTTTCCAGATACTCAGCCAGATTGGTCCGGACCTTGGCGGCGGCTCCTTCGGCTGCCACTTTGGCCATATCGGCATCCACCATTATCTTCACTAACTTTTCAAAAGATGTCTTGGAAGGATTCCAGCCCAGTTTGGCCTTCGCCTTCGTCGGATCGCCCCAGAGATTGACCACATCCGTAGGACGGTAGAAGTCCGGGGACACTGCCACGACGACCTTGCCGCTCTGCGTGTCAATGCCTTTTTCATCCTCCCCTTCTCCTTCCCATTTCAGTTCTATGCCGGCGTGGTGGAAAGCCAAGGTGGCGAACTCCCGCACCGTGTGCTGCACGCCCGTCGCTATCACGAAGTCTTCCGGCTCATCCTGCTGCAGAATCAGCCACATACATTCCACATAGTCCTTCGCATAACCCCAATCTCGCAGCGACGACAGATTGCCCAGATACAGGCAGTCCTGCAAGCCTTGCCTGATACGGGCGGCCGCCAGCGTAATCTTGCGCGTCACGAAGGTCTCGCCCCGGCGTTCCGACTCGTGGTTGAACAGGATGCCCGAGCAGCAGTACATGCCATACGCCTCACGGTATTCCTTCACAATCCAGAAGCCGTACAGTTTGGCCACCGCATAGGGACTGTACGGATGAAATGGCGTATTCTCATTCTGCGGGACTTCCTCCACCTTGCCGTACAACTCGGAGGTCGATGCCTGATAGATACGGCAACTCTTCTCCAGGCCGCAGGCACGGACGGCTTCCAAGACCCGCAGCACGCCCGTCGCGTCCACGTCGGCTGTGAACTCCGGCGCATCGAAACTCACCTGCACGTGGCTCTGGGCCGCCAGGTTGTAGATTTCATCCGGGCGGACGGACGAAACGACCTTCACGATGGACATCGAGTCGCCCAAGTCCGCATAATGCAGATGGAAATGAGGCCTGCCCTCCAGATGGGCGATGCGCTCCCGGAAATCCACGCTGCTGCGGCGGATGATACCGTGGACCTCATAGCCCTTC
>CAMNQO010000217.1 GCA_946549475.1 uncultured Bacteroidales bacterium | reverse complement strand
AGCGTTTCGACCACCATCCTTCCCACCGTCATCAAGGGCTGTCCGATGCGGGTAATCGGCGGATTGAGATAGTCGAAGAAATTATTGTCGTCATAGGAAATGATGCCGATGTCTTCCGGGATGCGGTAGCCCAGTTCCCTCAGCGCACGGAAGGCCCCTTGCAGGATGGTGACGCTGTAGGCAAAAACGGCGTCCGTCTTTTTCCCGCCACCCAGCATATCCATCACGCATTGATAGCCGTTTTCAACGGAAAAACTGTCTCCCACCACGGTATGGACAATCCCGGGACGGGTCGCCAACGCCTCGGAAAACCCTTGCAGCCTCATCCGGTTGGGCATACTTAAGGGGCTTCCCTGTATGGACAGGATGCGGGTATATCCGGCATCCATCAGGTAACGGGCCGCCATCTCGCCGCCGAGGCGGTTGTCCGTACTGACAAAACTCAAACAGGATTTTTCATAATACCGGTCGGCCAATACGACCGGTATCTCTTCATCGATACGCTCAAGATAGCGCGGGTCGTCCCCGACCGGAACGACGATGATACCGTCGATATTGCGGGCGACGAAGGTATTGACCAGCGCCATTTCCTCCTCCACGACATCCCGGCTCTCCACGATGATCGTATGGTAGCCGCTTGATTTGAGCATCGAGATAATCGTATGGGTAAGCGAAGCGAAAAAGGCGTTGTTCAGGTCCGGGACGACCAGACCGATGGTAGAGGTAACCTTGGTACGGAGACCCTGAGCCAGTTTGTTCGGGATAAAACCGCTCTTGCGCGCCTCTTCCTGAATCAGGGCCTCCGTCTTTCCGCTGATGCGGAACTGTCCCGCCTTTCCGCTGAGGACACGGGATACCGTACTGGGAGAAAGCCCAAGCCTGTCGGACAAAGTTTTCAATGTCTCTTTCATCGAATGAATTTTTTTCAAAAAAAATTGCTTTTTATTGCAAATAATGTTTACATTTGAAAACACAAGAGCGCAATCGTTTGTGCAAAGATATAAAGATTTTTTTAAAGAAACACAAACACAGGTAACCAAAGATAGCACAAACGATTGTGCAGATTCTGGCAATTATGAAGAAAACACTGATTTTTACCCTTTGTTCCTGGCTGACGGTCCTTTCGACGTCCGTATCCGCCCGGCCGCAGAAAGTCATCATCGACACCGATATGGGCAATGACGTGGACGACGCCATCGCCCTGGTGATGGCCTACCGGGGCGTCCGGGACGGCAAGATAGACCTGCGGATGATCTCCGCGCACAAAAAAAGTCCGACGGCAGCGATGTTCATCGACGTGTGCAACTGCTGGTACGGCTATCCGGAAATCGCCGTCTCCTACAACCGAAAGGCTGTCGCCAACAGCGAATACCGGGACTACACCCTTCCGGCGATGGCTGCCCGGCCGGAGCAGTGGCGGCGTTGCGGACGCTATGACGACGCGTATCCCGACGCCGTCCGGTCCTATCGCGAACTCCTCGCCTGTGCGCAGGACAAGAGTTATGTCATCGTCTCGCTCGGCTTCGGCACGACGCTCGCCGCCTTGCTGGACTCCCCGGGCGACGACCTCTCAAGTTATGACGGGCGGACGCTGGTGCGCAAGAAAGTCAAGTACCTGAGCATCATGGCCGGCAGTTACGGCGCACAGGACTGCGTCAAGGTCGGCGGCGTGCGGACGGACTTCTTCGATGCGACAAAGAAACGAGCGGAGTACAATGTCGTCAATGACATCCCTGCGATGCGCAAGGTCTTTGCCGACTGGCCCACGCCCATCGTCCAGAATCCTTTTGAACTGGGCAAGAAAGTGATGTTCCCCTACGAAGCGGTCAAAGATGCGCCCGGCCCGGTCGGTCTGGCCTACCGTTCCTATCGGGACCGGCCCTATGACCGTCCTTCCTGGGACATCCTCTCCGTCCTCTATGTAATGCACCCGGAGATGTTCACCCTGAGCGACCCTGTCAAAATCAGCGTGGATGCCGAAGGCTACAACCACATCACCCGTCCCGGCCCGAAAGACCGCGGGGACCGCATCCTGCTCCTGCAGGACGGGCAGGCCCGGGCCTTGCTGGACTACGAAACGGAGCTGTTCGGGCGCCCCTTCGACTACCTGGAGCCCTGGAGCGAGGGCTGCCTGGACATCCACAGCATCGGTACCGGCCAGGGCGACTGCACCTTCATGGTCCTGCCGGACGGCACCTCGATGATGGTGGACTGCGGGGATATCGGTACGCCCAAGGGCGGCCCCTTCTGGTATCATACCATCCCCAACGACAGCCTCTCCGTCGGACAGTGGGTGACGCGCTATGTACGCCATTTCTCGCCCACGCCGGACAAGATTGACTACGGGATGCTGACGCATTTCCACGCGGACCACTTGTCCGGCCGGAGTGCGCTCAAAGACGGCCCCAACGGCTACAAGGTCGCCGGGCTGACCGAAGTGGGAGATTGCATTCCCTTCGGCACTTTCGTGGACCGCGCCTGGCCCGACTATGATTACCCTTCCGCCGAGTATATCGACAGGGCGGTCAGGACCATGCCGGAATACCATCAGTTCATCGAATGGCATCGGGCGCACGGAATGAAGATGGAGCGCTTCAATGTCGGGACCGACAGGCAGTTCGTCCTGCGCAAGGCCCCGGAGAAATACCGCAATTTCTCCATCCGCAATATCGTCGGCAACGGCCGGGTCTGGACGGGGAAAGGGTCGCAGAGCAAAGCGATGAATACGGCGGACAATCCGCTGGACTTCGATGAAAACCTGTTCAGCTGCGGATTCGTGCTGCGCTACGGGGACTTCACCTACTACAACTGCGGAGACCTGGGCGGC
>CAMNQO010000216.1 GCA_946549475.1 uncultured Bacteroidales bacterium | reverse complement strand
CCAGTCGATATAGCAGGGGGCGATCATCGGGAAATCCGTACGCTCCCGCCCCTGCAATCCGGCTCTCAGGAGCCAGAGAAACTGCTCCTCATAAAGTCTCATTCGTCCAGGACACCGGCGGATTTCCAACTCTCGAGCAGATTGCGGGAGTCTTTGAGGGCCAGTTCTTCATCGATGCCGTATTCGCGGACAAGCGCGTCGGCCAGGTCCTGGACAGTAAAATCCTTCCCCTCCACCTCCTCCCAGAGAAAAGCGGCCGAAGCGTTGAGCGACAGGAGTTTGTTGAAATTGATATTTTGCAGGCCTTCCGCAGCCACAATCTTTTGGTTGCATACTTCCCGAAGGACAAATCCGGATTTGAGTCTCATGGTCGTTATAATTTTAATACATTGTCACAATATTGCGCGATCTGCTCACGATGGGTGATGAAAATGACGGTCGCCTCCGGACGCCGGGCGCTGAGGCGGTCCAAGAGCCGTTTTTCGGTATCGGAGTCGAGGGCGGAGGAAAACTCGTCCAGCAGAAAGATGCTGCCGGGACGCAACAGGCCGCGGGCGATGGCGATGCGCTGGGCCTGCCCTTCGCTCAGGCCGCCGCCCGCTTCCGAACATTCGCTGTCTAGCCCGAGCGGACTGTCCAGCACAAAATCGGCCGCCGCCGTATAGAGGGCCTCTTTCATCTTCTCTTCGGACGCATCGGGGTCTCCCATCAGAAGATTGTCCCGGACCGTACCGCTGAGCAGACTGTTGCCTTGCGGCACATAGACCAGATTGCAACGGGTGGCGGGAGATGCCGGCACGGGCGCCGACCTGTCGCTATAGAAAAGGATAGATCCCTTGTCCGGTCCCAACAAGGCAAGGACGAGTTTGATGAGCGTGGTCTTGCCCACCCCGGTCGTACCGATCAGCGCCGTCTTGCTGCCCGGCCGGAAATCATGGCTGAAATCTGTGAAAACGGCATCTTCCTGCCCCGGATAACGGAAAGAAAGGCCCTCGATGCGGATGCCGCCGACGCCGTCCAGCAGGACGGGCTCGCAGAGTTCTTCTTTCTCCATCTGCTCGAGTTCGAGCAGGCGGTCGATGGCGGCCGTGCTGTGGAAAAGCGCGGGAAGTTGGTCCCCCATTTCCGCAAGGGGGCGCTGCACCTGATTGACCAGTTGCAGGAAAGCGGTCATCAGGCCGTAGGTGACCGTGCCGGCGGCGATGCCGTTTACGCTCCAGAGGAAAACCAGGGCGTAACTGCCGGAGAAGCACAAGGCCGTGATGACATGGGCGGTGATGCTGAAACGGGTGCGGCGCATCGAACGGTCATACAGACGGCTTTGCAACTGTGACAGTCCCTGACTGCTCTGACCGTCATACTCGAGCGCCTTGATGAGACTTTGGTGCTGGAGGCTCTCCTGGATATGGGCCTGCACCAAGCTGTCGTTGCTGCGGACATCCTGGCTCATCGCACGCATCTTGTACATCACATAGCGGCCGGCGACGAGACCTGCGGGGATGATTACGATCAGCAGCCAGGCCAGACGGGCATCCAGCAGGACCAGATAGACAAAGGCTACGATAAATTGCAGGAGCGTACCGACAAGGTTGGGCAGGGTCATGCAAATGGCGGAAGCCACGGAATCGACATCTCCCTCCAGGCGGTTGACGATATCCCCCGAATGCATCCGGCCCCGGGATGAAGCGGCCATCTGCAATAGCGAGTCAAAGAGACGCTGACGCAGGGCGTTTTTCATCTTGATGATACTGCGCCCCTGCAAACCGCTGCGCAATGCCCGTACTGCGATGCGGAGCACAACGATGCCGGCAAAGCCCAGGCCCAGGAGCGTCAGGCTTCCTTGCGCATGCCCGGTCGCCGTATCGATCAGCCTTTTCGACAGCCAGACGAAAAAGAAAGCACAAACGGCCAGGAGCATACCGCAGAAGACGGCCCCGTACAGAGACCAGCGGTAGGGTGCCGCCGTCCGGAAAAGATATGAGAGGTATTTCCTCATCGGGCGACCGAAGCGTTGCACAGACGGGCAGCCGCTTCGTCGGGCAGACACTCCAGATGCCATACGCCAACCCGGCTGACGACCGACTCCACGGTGCGACAGAGGGCATCCTCCAAAGGGCGTTTCCATTTGAGGCTGGAACAGGAAGGGAGAAAGGCCGCGAATGCATCCAGTCCTTCCAGCCTGACAATCTTGTTGTAGGGAGCCTGCTCCAGCCGGACGATGCCGCCCAGGGGGACGCGCTCGTTCTTGTAGCAAGGCGTCTTGCCGCTCCAGGGCGTCCCGTAAATCCAGGGTGTCCCGTCAGCCTCCAGGCGGATGACCGGGTTGTCGTCATTGAGCAGCCAAGTGCCCCCGATGTATTTGAGCCAGAGAGAACTGTGCGTGCTTTTGCCCGTACCGCTTTTGCCCAGGAACGCATAGCCTTTATCGCGGTACACCGTGACGGAAGAGTGAATCATCAAGGTGTCATGCAGGGTGGTGTAGCGGGTGAAAAGCAGCATCAAGGCGTTGTTGATGCAGCACTCCAGTTCGCTGCGGCCGATGCGCCGGCGGACTTTCAGGCGGCAGGGACCCTGACTGTTGTCGGCGGGCACTTCCAGAAAGGAGACATTCTCGTCTTCCCGGAGGGAAAATCCGAAAAGGACATCATCCAGGGCCGGCTGCGAGGGGTTGGAATACAGCCACAGATAAGGCGGCTCCTCGTTGCAGCGGGTAATGGGCGGATAAGCGGACAACAGGGCGGGAAAATCATCTTCGGGCAGGACATCGAGAAAGAAAAGGCCATCCCCTTCCGGCACCTCGAAAGGCGCATAGGAAGAAAGCACCCAATCCGGGCAATGCACCCCAAAACGGTGGCCTGCGAC
>CAMNQO010000215.1 GCA_946549475.1 uncultured Bacteroidales bacterium | reverse complement strand
GTGCGCAGTGAGGAAGGGGCCGGAGCCGGTGAGACGGCAGGATCCGAGGATGCCCCCAAAGACGTTTCTCTGGAAGAATACAAAGACGACTCCACGCCCTACTATAAATTATATGTCAACAACCGGGGCCGGGATGAAGACCCCAGGCGGGAAACCCTGTCCGTCAAAGAGGGGATTACGGATTCGCTGATGGAGCAGTTGGGTTTCCGCGAACTCGACGAACATCAGCACCGCATCGCGGCTTTCATCATCGGCAGCCTGGACGAAGACGGTTACCTGCGGCGTACCATCACCAATGTGGTGGATGACCTGAGCCTGCGGGCGGGGATTCAGACCGATGAAGAGGAGGTGGAGTCGCTGTTGCGCCTGATTCAGGACTTCGAACCGGCCGGCGTAGGAGCCCGTGACCTTCGCGAATGCCTGCTTTTGCAACTCCGGCGCCGTCCCCGGACCGATGTCGTGCGGGCGGCTGACCTGGTGCTGGACAAATATTTCTACGAATTTACCAACCACCACTACGACAAGATTCTCGCCCGTACCGGTATGAGCCGGGATGCCCTCAAAGAGGTCCATTCGACCATTCTCAAACTCAACCCCCATCCCGGCGGTATCATAGACGACAGTTACAGCGACAAAGCGCAGCAGATCATTCCCGATTTCTACCTTACCTACAAGGACGGACAGTTTGAACTGGACCTGCCGCGTTTCAAAATACCCGAGCCGAGGGTCCGCCGCGATTATGCCGAGATGCTGCGGGCCGGGGCTGCCACCCGTGCGGACAAGGAAGCCGTCGAGTTTGTCAAACAGAAAATCGAGTCGGCCAATCTGCTCATCGAAGCCCTCAAGCAGCGCCAGAATACCCTGCTCAAGACGATGCAGGCCATCATCGACTACCAGCATGACTACTTTATCGACGGGGATGCCCGGCATCTTCGCCCGATGGTGCTCAAGGACATCGCCGATGTCACGGGTTTCGATATTTCGACCATTTCCCGCGTGGCCAATTCCAAATACATAGAGACGCCTTTCGGGGTGTTTTCGCTCAAATCTTTCTTCTCCGAGGGGATGGAAAACAAGGACGGGGAGGAGATTTCCACCAAAGAAATCAAGGAAGCCCTGCGCCAGTGCGTCGAAGGGGAAGACAAGCGCGACCCGCTCACCGACGACCAATTGGTGGAGAAGTTGTCCGCGATGGGCTACAAGGTGGCCCGCCGGACCATCGCCAAGTACCGGGACCAGTTGGCCATACCCACCGCCCGTCTCCGCAAGGAACTATAGACGCTTCATCCCGGCTTCCGATGCCTCGCTTTCTTTCACTTCTCCGTCGATGGATGCTCCCCGTGGCGATGCTGGCCGGGTTCCTTCTGTATACTCTGTTCCGGGAACTTCCTTTTCTTCATCCGGCCGGACCCGCGCTGGTGACGGCCGTCGATGTGCTCCAGCCCCTGCTCATCTTCTCGATGCTCTTTCTGAGTTTTTCCCGCATCAGTCCTTCCGAACTGCGTCCGCATCGCTGGCAGGTGAAACTGCTTTGTCTGCAATGCTCGCTATTCATCCTGCTGGCTCTCGCAGCCATCTTTTGGGTGCCGGCCGGGACCTCCTTCCGTCTTTTTATAGAGGGGCTGATGATTTGCACCATCTGTCCCACGGCGGCGGCCGCGCCGGTCATTACCTATAAATTGGGCGGCGATATGGCCGGCCTGGTGACCTATACGGTGCTCATCAATCTGGCCAACGCCATTCTTGTGCCTCTCTTCGTCCCTTTGATCCATCCGGTGGCCGGTCTCTCTTTCCTGACGGCTTTCAGTCTGATTCTCGCCAAAGTGTTCCCGCTGCTGCTCGGCCCTTGCCTCGCGGCCTGGATGGTGCGCTATCTTTTTCCCCGCCTGCACCGGCGCATTGTTCGAATGACGGAGTTGAGTTTCTATCTCTGGGCCATATCCCTCTGCCTGGCCATTACGATGTCGGTCCGGGCGCTCTTCAACGCTCGCGCTTCCGGAACAATCATCGCCTTGCTTGCCCTGGCTTCCGCCCTGTCCTGTGCGCTCAATTTCGCCTTCGGCAAACATTTCGGCCATGGTTCCGTGAGCGTTACCCAGTCCCTCGGTCAGAAGAATACGGTGTTTGCCATCTGGATGGGCTACAGTTTCTTTTCGCCCGTTTCCTCGGCGACGGGAGGACTGTACAGCATCTGGCAGAATCTCTTCAATTCCTGGCAACTGGAGCAAAAGCGGAAAAAGGATAACAATATCTGACTTTTTTATTAAATTTGCGCTTGCTTATGTGCTACGTGTATTAAAACTTGAACTCATAAAATGAAATTGTTGAATGAAATCTGCGGAAAATACACCCTTCCGCAGGAGACCAAAGCCAGGGGAATCTATCCCTATTATACGCCGATCGAATCCGAGCAGTCCACGGTAGTCAAGATCTATGGCAAGGATGTGCTGATGTTCGGCTCCAACAGTTATCTGGGCCTGTCCAACGATCCCCGTCTGAAAGAGGCGTCCATCGCCGCCATCAAGAAATACGGTACCAGTTGCAGCGGCTCCCGTTTCCTGAACGGTACGCTCGACATCCATGTGGAACTGGAGGAGCGTCTGGCCAAGTTTGTCGGCAAGGACGAGGCGGTGACCTATTCTACCGGCATGCAGGCCAATATGGGCGTCATTTCTTGTCTGGGCTTCCACGGCGGTACCATCCTGCTCGACTCGCTGGACCATGCTTCCATCATCGACGGCGCCCGTCTGGGCCTGTCCCGCGTGCTGAAGTTCAAGCACAACGACATGGAGTCCCTGGAGGAGAAACTCAAGGCCTGCGATATCGACAGCCCCAAACTCATCGTCATCGACGGTGTCTATTCGATGGAAGGCGACATCGCTCCGCTGCCGCAGATCTGCGATCTTTGCG
>CAMNQO010000214.1 GCA_946549475.1 uncultured Bacteroidales bacterium | reverse complement strand
ATACAGAAATTGCGGATATGGGATTGGGCGATGCTCATAAGGCTTTACCGGGCGCTGATGGTGACGGGCAGTTTGAAGGAAAAGGGTGTCCGGCCCAGCGAGGTGATGGAGGAAATGGTCAGGTCGCCGGACACGGTTTCCGTGCCGGATTTGGCCGTCAATTCAATCAGGACTTGACTGCCGTTTCCGCTGAAGTGCGACGTTTCGGCGGACAGGACAGATGCAAGTTCCGAAGGAATCGTCACCTTGCCGGCCGGCCGGGAGGATGCGGGGTGCTGGTAGAATGAGACCCAAAGCGTCCGCGGCTGGCCATAAATGATTTTAAGGGGCTTGTCAGAATTGACCTTGCCGCTGCTGTTGAGATAACCTTTTTCGTCACAAATCAGGTATGTGTCCGGGGCCGGCCACACCTTGACATTCAACTCGTCCCGGGCTTCCGGATTGGAGACGGACCGGACGGAAATCTTGGTTTCTCCCGTGCCGATGCCCGTGACGGTAAACCTGGATGTTTTGGGATTGTAACTGACGGTCGCGACCGACTCGTCGGACGAAGCGCAGGACAAGCCCCGGCTGTTGAGGTTGCTGACATTGGCGGAAAGCGCCGTAATCGACTCGCCGGCGACCAGATGCAGGTGCATCTTATAGTTATACTGATGGTAAAACATCGGATAATTCGTCTGACTGTAGCTGAACTTGACCGCCGGCTCGCCCTCGTGTACCGTGAAGCTGCGGGTGCGGGAGACCTGCGGATTATTGACGCTGGTGAGGGTAATCTCGCAGTCGCCGACCTTGAGGGCGCGGATGCGGAAGGAGGTCTGGTCCACCGGCTCCAAAAAAGCGACGCTCCAGTCCGAACAGTCCAGTGTAAATCCCAGTTGGTTGGCCTCCGCAGGCGAATAACTGACCGTGGCCGTCTGCACATCGTCCTTGGCGACTTCGGTCTTGAAGGAGAAATCGATGCCGCGGACTCCGATGCGCTCCTTGTCCACGTGGACATCGACCGTCGCGAAACATCTGCCGTCACCCGAACGAAGGGTGATGACCGCGTCTCCCGTTCCCTCGGCCGTAATGAGCCCGCTCTCGCTGACGGTGGCTACGCTTTCTTTGGACGAGGAATAACTGACGGACTTGTCGGAGGCGTCGGACGGAGAAATGACGGGGTTGAGCTGCCAGGTCTCGCCGAGGGCCATTTTCACGGAGGCGCCGCCCGCATCGATGCGCTCGGCCCAGATGGTCTTCACGTTCACCTGGCAGGAAGCCGAGCGGGAAGAATTGATGTCCACGACGCTGATGTTCGCGCTGCCTTCGGCGGCAAGCGCTTTTACCAGACCGCCGGGGTCCACGCTGACCACCTCCGGAGCGCTGCTCGACCAAGCCAACAGCATCCCGCCGGCCGGGTCCGCTTTGAGTTGAAGCTGGTAGATCTGTCCCATGCTCAGGCTCAAATAAGACGGTTCGATACGGAATCCGCTATTCTCCGGCTGACTTTTGCCGCAGGACAGAAGTCCGGCCATCAAGCCGGCCAGAATCAAAATAGGCTTTGTTCTCATCATCATTGTTACGGTTTTCACACAGGCATTTGCCACGAATGTGGTGCAAAGATAGCACAAAATCGCAAAAAAGTTGTATATTTGGTTTTTGATTGTTGAATCTCAGACCTTATAAAAAGACTGTTTTTTCTGATGTCAGTGGCGGCAGCCGCCCTTGCCGTCGCCGCCTGCAGCGGCAAGCGTGACTACTATGTCTGTGCTTATGTGTGGCCTTCCTGCCACGACGATTCCCTGGCCAGGGAGTGGTTGTGGCCCGAGGGAGAAGGGGAATGGGAAGTCATCCGGAAGGGGAATCCCCGTTTCGACGGCCATTACCAGCCCCGCCTCCCGCTTTGGGGGTACGGTCTCGACGATGACCCGCAGGTCGTGGAAAAATGGATTCAGACGGCGCTGGCCTACGGTGTCAACACCTTCATTTATGACTGGTACTGGTTCCGGGCGCCCGACGGCTACAGCGGTCCTTTCCTGGAGTCGGCGCTGGACAAGGGATTCCTGGGCGCCCCCTCGTCGGACAAGATGAATTTCTACCTGATGTATGCCAACCACGATGTCAAGTACAGTTATTGGAACTGGCACAAGTGGGGGGCGGATGCCGATTCGCTGCTCTTCAATCCCCGGGTCGGGATGGACGACTGGAAAAAAATCGTCAACCGGGTCATCACGCAGTATTTCCATCGTCCCAACTATGTCAAGATTGACGGCTGTCCCGTGTTTGCCATTTTCAATCTGGGCAATTTCGCCCAGGGTTTCTCCTCGGAGGAGGAAGCGGCGCAGGCGATGGACTATTTCCGCGAGGAGGTTCGCAAGGCCGGATTCCCCGGCCTGCATCTCCAACTCACGCCGGGCGGAGGTAGCGACCCCTCCCCCAGCCGGCAGGAGCGTATGAAGGAAAATATCGCCCGCTACGGCATCAACAGCATCGCTTTCTACAATATGGGCGGCTTTGACTGCGACTATCTCGTCCATCAGGAAAAGGCCGTGCGGATGCGTGAGAATACGGACAAGGCCTACGACATCCCGCTTTTCCCCACCGTCTCCATCGGCTGGGACGATACGCCCCGTTTCCCGCGCAAGGGCGCGGCCGACGTGACCCGTTTCCACCAGTCGCCCGAAGTCTTCGGCATCTATCTCCGCAAGGCGCGTGAGTACGCCGACGCCCACCGGGACAGCCAGCCTCCTTTCGTGATGATCAACGCCTGGAACGAATGGGTGGAAGGCAGTTATCTCCTGCCCGACCGACTCTACGGTTATGCCTATCTGGAGCAGGTACGCAAAGTATTTGAAAAATAATATTCATCTTATGGAACAAGACACAAGCAAGAAATACAATTACTGGCAGTGGCGGACCATCGTCTGCCTGATGATCGGC
>CAMNQO010000213.1 GCA_946549475.1 uncultured Bacteroidales bacterium | reverse complement strand
TGTTCATACCCGGAGCCGGGCCGCCACCGCAAAGGATGATAATGGAATCTTTCATGGTGTGTTGGTAATATTCAAAAATCCCACAAAAATAACGAAAAACGGGAGCAATGCAAAATAAATTTCATTCATCCGTCATCCCGTCCAAGCCGTAACGCCGCACCAGAGCCGCAATCTCCGGGTCGAGATTGCCCCGGTGAACCAGCGAGGGATCGGCGCGGCAAGCATCCAGATAATGCTGTACGGCAGGCTCGAACGCCCCTTCCCGGGCATCGATCAAAGCCAGCAGGTAATCCGTGCGAGCGGAAGGAGGGAGTTTTTGCAAGATATTCCGCGCATACGCATGACACTCCAGCGCCAGGGCGGCCACAGCGGCATTGTCGTCTTCGTAGGACTTCAGCAAAGCGAAGGCCCGGGCATAATCGTGGTCAATCAATGCCAGCAAGCCGTCCCGATAGACCGTATCCAAGACCGTCGTATGGATCGTATCCTTGACCATCCCCTTTCTGTGCAGATAGAAGTGCAGACGGACGGAACGCAGGCGGGGATAATGCGCCTTTTTTATATAAGGGTAGAAAGACTCGGCGCCCAGTGCCCGCTCACGCGCGTCCGCATCGTGCAGGGCAAGCAAACGGCGGTAGCGCTCCTTGTCTTCCCGGCTCAGCAGCGAGTCCCCCTGCACGGTGGCGGAAAGTCCTTCCCAGTCTTCGGCAATGCTGCTGGAAAGAAAAGTAATGGAGGGCGTTTCGGGCGTATGGACGATCTGCCCGTTTTCGTCAATGGAAAAGCCATGCCCGCGCTTGAGGGAATCACGATAATGCCGGACAAAGTGCCGGAGATAACTGCAAACCCGCTCGCTACGCCTTTTTGAAAGCGCCTCATTGAGCGACAGCCCTCCTTCCGGCGAACAGGAAGACAGCACCCGCACCGAATCCAGATCAAAGTTTTCATTTTCCAACAGAGCGGCCAGTATCTGGTGAATACGGTACAATTCGGCGGCATTGTCTCCCAGGGTCGGGAGGATGTCGCTGCTGCCGCTCTCAAAATCAAGGTTGCAACTCATGTTGGCTTCCGCCCTGCGCTCGATCACCCGCGTCAGGAATCTTTCCCGGGGCACGGCGAAACTGCTCAGGGAACTGATATAGAAGGTCAGCGGCGGGCTTGCCGGAATGCGGTAGAGCAACTGCTTTTCATCGTGAATCGTCCCTTTGAGTACAATCTCCGCCTTGCGCAGGCGCGGACGGGTCTGGAGCGTCTGTACGTAATTATAGACAAAATCGCCGTTCTCTCCGCGCAGGACGGTGTCCAGCCGCACCCCGTCGCCGATGACGGGGTTGCGGATATACTTGTCCCGCATCCGGCCCTTCCTTCCGATTTTCCGGGCGTTGGCGGCAATGAGGAATTTGTTGGTATAGTGCTCCAAAGCCTGTCGTCCGGTCACGCCGAAAGCCGAAGAAAATTGTTCGTCGGACACCCTGGATGTATCTGACTTGAAATGATAGATCCGGGGAAGATTGCGCTGAAGAAAAATCTCCAGCTGCCGTTCGTCCACAAAGTAGGCGCTGTCGCGGGCAATCGAGCGCAAAAAGCGTTCATACTGCTGATAACCGCGCAACTGGCTCTTTCTGAAGCCCTGACCGGTAATGAAAATGGAATCGAGGGCAAGGGTGTCTTCAAGCACATACATTTCCGGGGAAAAGCGCAACTGCCAGCGACTGTCCTGCAGCGAGTCGGACACGCTGATCTGGAAAGCCAGCTCGATGCGGCCGCCCCGCTCCGCCACGTGGCGGAAACGGGCGCTCACCACGGCTGCCTGCAACACATCCGATGCGACCATTTCCCCGCTTTCCTCGTCCCGGACCGCTTTCATGATCAGGAAGGCGCGGCCGTTTTCATCGCGTACCGTAAGTGTGTCCGAAGGGCCGGATCCCGCAGGAAGGGCCGGCGATGCCAGTTCCCTTTCTCCGGGCAGGCGCAACTGGGCCGTCGTACCTTGGGAACGGATTTTATTGACCTTGTAGGAGGAAGAACAGGCCATGAGGGAAAGACCTGTAAAAACAATAGCAAGCGTATGTCTCATCTTTTCGGAATAGCATCTATCCCGAAAGAGTCATAATCTCTGCCAAAGATACGACTTTTCTTTTCAAAAATCCCAAAATTTGAGTATTTTTGTCTGATTTAGATGAAATGAACGGATGACTGCGCAAGAAGCCCAAGAGAGAATGGCCCGGCTGACGGCCATAATAGCGGACAGCAACCGCCGCTATTATGTGGAAAACGCACCCGTACTCAGTGATTACGAGTATGATCAACTGATGTACGAGTTGCAGGACCTCGAAGCCCGTTTCCCCGGACTTGCCAGGGAAGACTCCCCTACCCGTCATGTCGGAAGCGACCTTTCGGACAAAAAGGGCGGCAAAGAATTTGAGCAATATCCACACCGCTATCCCATGTTGTCCCTGGGCAACACCTACAGTATCGCGGAAATCGAAGAATTTACGGCCCGCGCTTCCCGGATGCTCAGCGGCGAGACCTTTACTTATAGTTGCGAACTCAAGTTCGACGGGACGGCCATCTGCCTGACCTATCGCGACGGCCGGCTCTGGCGGGCCCTTACCCGGGGCGACGGAAGCGTCGGCGACGATGTTACGCGCAATGTCCGCCGGATCGCCAACGTCCCCGTACAACTCAGCGGGAGCGGCTGGCCGGAAGAGTTTGAAATCCGGGGCGAGATCTATATGCCTTATGCGGCCTTTGAACGGCTGAATGCCGAAAAAGTCCAGGCCGACGAGGCCCCTTTCGCCAATCCGCGCAACGCGGCTTCCGGCTCCCTCAAACTGACGGATCCGGAGGAAGTGGGCCGCCGGGGGCTCGAGTGTACGCTCTACCATCTGCCGGGCGAAAACCTGCCTTTCAGCACCCACAGCGAAG
>CAMNQO010000212.1 GCA_946549475.1 uncultured Bacteroidales bacterium | reverse complement strand
TTGGTCGCGGAAGCCGGCTCATTTATCTTGGGACGCTGACTGACACAGAAACTACTTTTCAAGGTATCCTCCGCAGTCGGACTCTCCCATTCGCGAACCCAGAAACTTTCGCCTTTTACTTTGTCGGTGATGGTCACAATCCACGACCAAGTCTCATTGCTTTCGTCGGTCGCGGTCACTTTCCATTGGCCGATGAAGAGGGAATAGTCGCCGCCGGTAGACGGTTGGTCATCGCCGGTCCCGGGGGTATCGCTGCCGCCGCCTTCGCCAGAGGTTCCGCCCTCGTCATCCTCGAGCGGCTCCTCGGTGCCGGGTTGCAGCACCTTGAGGGTACGGCTTCCGCTTCCCGCCTTGATGGTGACATCCGCGCTGCGGGCCGTCTTTCCCGTATTGGGTTCTACGCTGATGGCGATGCTCGCAGGTCCCGCCTCGCCGGCCATCGGATTGACGCTCACCCACGAGGGGACGGCCTTGGTGCCGGAAGAGACGTCAACGGTCCAGCTTTCCGCCGCCGTAAAGTTGACCGTCTGGTCGCCGCCATCGAGGCCCATTTTCAAGCCCTTATCAAACAGCTTCTTGGTCGTTTCGTTAACCTGAATGTCAGCCAGATAGCCGCTCAGGGCTCCCATCCGGTCACAAGCGGCCACCACAACCAGCGCCGCCACCAGCAGACAATGCAATGCTCTTTTCATATCAGTCTTAGAAGCAAAGATGAAGATTAAAGAGAATCAAAACAACATCTTAAAAGAGGGATGAACCAAAGGCGGCTCATCCCCGAAAAAGTATAATAGGGTTAGATGATACGGCTAAAAATAGTAGCGGAAGCCGACGAGGGCGCCGTTCAGCAAATTCATATTGAAAGAGTTGGTCGTCCGGGAGGTGTTCGGAGCGGGCTTGAGGGTCTGGGTGACGAATGTCAGGCCGCCGACATCCAAAGTCAGGCTGAAATGTTTGTGGGCCAGCACCTCGAAATTGAGGAGAGAGAGGTCGGCATAAAACTGGAAGGAAGAACCTGTCTGGCGGGTCGTCTGGGGGATGAACGTCAAGTCTGTCACCACGGAGCCGAATCCGAATCCCAGTTCCAGTTTGGGGACATAATGCAGCCAGTTGCACAGCGGAATATGGTAGCCGATGGCGGGAGTGATGTTGAAGAAGCCGATATTCTGGTACAACTTGGTCGCACCGTCTGTATCCAGTCCGAGGAAGGTGCGCTGGTTGTTGTAGCCGAGTCCCAGCCCCAATTCCAGTTTCTCCGTCACAAAATAGACGGCTCCCAGATTGAAGCCCCAGGACGTCACCCGGTTGGGCGTGTCGGTGGTCACTGTTCCGCCGGTTCCGTCGGGTCCTATTGTCAAGGTATTGCCCGTATTGACGTTGATGTCGGCCGTAATACCGAATTTGCCCTTCTGTTTGATGGATGTCGAAGAGGAACGGGACGATCCGCCGCTATAGGTGGCGGTGGTGGTACTTTTCTTGGCGGAGGACTTGGAGGCGGTCTTCTTCTGGGCGACGGCCGGCAGGCAAAGCATCAGGATGCAGAGGAGGGATAATACTTTTTTCATTTTGTTAAAAAGTTTGGTTTTTATCTGTAATTTTTCAGCAATTCGTAACAGAGCGGGTTGGCGCGGCGCAGGGCTTCCTGATAATTCATTTCGACATACTCCGCCCGGGATTTGAAGTAGGGATTGACCAGTTCGCGGGCCATTTCGTCTTCGGTCTCCTGACTGGGATTCATAAAGTAGGCGCGGACGCTGGCGGGTACCTGTCTCATCTCGGCGTCGTTGAGGGAATAGACGCTGCCGTCCATCAGTTCCACCCGGTTGATGACGATGAGCATTTCATGGGTGTCCCAATAAAGCGGATCTGAGATGCCGTCATAAATCGCCGCATTGTCGGAATTATTTATGGCGCGCAGTTCGCTCAGCGAGACGGTTTCAAACTCGGAAGAGGTCTTGGCACCCTTGACGACAGCGTCATAAGAAATGCTGGCAGTCTTGACGGGAGCCTTGGGCTCACGAACGATGAAATAAAACTCCGGATGAGACTCCCAGATGCTTGTCACCGCCTCGACGGACAGGTATTGGTTGGGGTCGTGGTTCTTGACGAAATCGCCCCATTTGCGTTTCTGCAATTCCAGGGCGGGACGCACATCGCGGTCATACTCGGCATCGAAAGCCGCGCCGGCTTTGCTCTCTTCCCGGGCGCGGAAGGAAGTATTGAGGTAGTACTTGGTCTCGTATTCGTAGAGTTCCTTGTAGGTGATGGAGGAGTAGGCCGCCTGATAATCCACGGCTCTGCGCGTGATGTTCTGCACATCCTCGTAGAAGACATAGAAATCGCTCTTGCTTTTGGCGAGTTTTTCCATTTCCTTGGTGTCGATGCGGGAGAAAATGGTCTGCTCCATCGCTTTGGAGCCGCAGGCGGACAATAGGAAGGACATGCCCACGCAAACTCCGGCCCATTTGAAAAAGTTGTAACAAAACTTCAGCATAGGGTTGCTGTATTGATTTGGGACAAAAATACGCAACTGCGCCCGTTTCGCCGTTCCTATATGATAAAAAAAGACTATCATTTCGTAAAAACGCACCTGGGACCCTCCTTTGTTTTCAACTTACGAAGATATTTTATAAATTTGCCCTTGTATTGCCCGTGTCGGACTCCGAAATGTTTCTATATAGTGTAATATGCGTGCTTCCCTTTACGGTCTGTCTGACCTGGATGGTGATCCTTTTGCTGGATGCACGCAACGGCTGGAGGGCAGACAAGAAACTGCTGTGCCTGTTTGCCGCCGCCTGTACCGTCCTGTATCTCGGACACGCCGTCCATTTCCTGGATGCACCCGTTTCCTTTTCCTGGATAGATGCGCTCTATGCCGGCGTCAACCTGGCGGTCTATCCGCTTTTCTATCTCTATCTGAGGACCGTCGCCGATGTCAGGGGAGTCCGGCGGGCACACTGGC
>CAMNQO010000211.1 GCA_946549475.1 uncultured Bacteroidales bacterium | reverse complement strand
GGAGCCATAAGACACTGCTCCTGACGGTGCAATGAATGACGCGTCAGGCGCAAAAAAGAGGGTATTTCGCTCCTGACGGTGCAATGAATGACGCGTCAGGCGCAAGGAGGGGGCATAGCATAGGGAGGCAGGGCAGGGAGACAGAACTTTGGAAATCCGCTGACTCCGCCGTCCGGAGCTCCGGCATTTCGGTATCGGAGCCGCCCGAATCTTGTCTGCACTTGCTTATAACGCGGATTTTGCGTATCTTTGCCGCATCGTTAAATATTCTAATACTGAACAACAATGAAAATCAAAACGATTCTGATGACGCTCGCCGTCGCGGCCGTGGCTCTTTTTGCAGCCTCCTGTTCCGAAACCGATACCGGAGCAAATGCCGGCGGATATTACATCAAGCCTCTGGAGGACGCAGAAGGAGCAAACGCTGACGCCCAGCTCCAATGGAATAAAGCCTTGAACGAGGCGTTCCCCGGCATTACCTACAAAACCGCCGAGAATGACAGCAAGGCCATTGCAGCCTGCGACAAGGTGTACGAAAAAGTCAAAGCTGGCATCTCCATCAAGTTCCAGCTCTATTTTCAGACAGCTGTCGCGGAAGGCAAACAGCCCGAAATCACCAATATCAAGACTTATTCGCCGGAAAAATAATTTCCGGCAGTAATGCAATGCAAGAGGATGACCAAGACAGACGGCCATCCTCTTTTATTTTCCCCGCCGTACAGGGTCGCGGCCGGCTAAAGGAAGAAATTGGCAATCATCACAAGGAAGAGAAGGGCCGGGGAGACATAGCGGATGAGGGCATAGACGAAGGGGAAAACCCAACGGGGAAGGTGCAGGCCGCCATAATTGGTCAGTTCGGCGTGCACATCTTTCTTGGCCATTTCCCAGCCGACGAAAATGCAGGCGCAGAAGCCGCATATCGGCATCATCAGATTGGCGCAGAACTGATCCACCAGGTCGAAAAAAGTACGTCCGAGGATATGGACGTCCGCCAGCGGTCCGAAAGAAAGGCTGCTCAGGGAGCCCAGCACCACGGCGCCGGCCAAAATCAGCAGGGCCGCCTTGCCGCGGCTCATTTTCTTCTCCTCCACAAAGAAGGCGACATTGACTTCAAAGAGCGAAGCAGTCGAAGTGAGGGCGGCCAGGACCAGGGAAAGGAAGAAGAAAACGGCAATGAATCCGCCGGCCGGCATCGACGCGAAAATCATCGGCATCGTCCGGAAGGCCAGCCCCGCTCCCTGCCCCGGGTCGGCACCGAAGGCAAAGGTGGCCGGCAGCATCGCCAGCGAAGCAATCAGGGCAAAGAGGAAATCGAAGAACGCCGTCTTGAGCGAGGAACCCAGCAAGCGCTCGTCATCCGTCATATAGGAAGCATAGGTAATCATCGTACCGGCCCCGAGGGACATTGAGTAGAAAGCCTGCCCCATCGCGGCAATCAGCGTATTCATCGTAAAAGGCGTCGCGCCGACGTTGAACAGGAAATCCAGTCCCCGGGCGGCTCCGGGCAGGGTAAGCGCCCAGACGGCAATCCCCAGAATCAGGAAGAAAAGCAGGGGCATCATCACCTTGCTGAATTTCTCGATGCCGCTCTGTACGCCGGCCACAACGATGAACGCCGTTGCGAGGAAAAAGGCAAAAGTCCACAGGAGCGGAATCCAGGGGTTGGAAGACATCGTGGAAAACATTCCGGCGACCGCATCCAGACTCTCGGCCCGGGAGAAGGCAAAGCGCAGGGACTTGAGCAGATAATCCATCGCCCAGCCGCCTACGACGCTGTAATAGGAAAATATAAGGAAAGGTACGATGACGGTCAGGATGCCCGCCAGCTTCCAGGCGGAACGCCGGCCGTGCTGCTTATAGGCCCGGTAAGCGTTGCTCCGGCTGAAACGGCCGATGATGAACTCGCAGTTGAGGATGGGGATGGACAGGAGCAGCAGACAGATGACATAGCAAAGCAGGAAGGGCGCGCCGTATTCCCCGATCAGGAAGGGAAAACGCCAGATATTGCCGAGTCCCACTGCGGAACCGACCAGGGCCATCAGAGTGCCCAGTTTGGAAGCAAATTTTTCTCTATCTCCCATACACGACGAATTCATAGGTCAGCCCCTCTTCCGAAAAAGTTTCGCTGCGGGACAGTTCACGCCAGCGGCCCTTGTCGAAATCGGGGAAAAAAGTATCTGCGGAAGGACAGGTGGTGTGTACTTCGGTCAGGAACAGTTTATCGCAAGCATCCAGGGCCTGCGCATAGATGCTGCCGCCTCCCATAATAAAGCAGCGGTCGGGCTCGTCCAGGCGTCCCTCGAACGGTGTTGCGGCGGCCAGGGCGAAAGCCTCGTCCAGCGTAGCGGCCGTCAGCAGCGGCCGAGAAGGGTCGGGCGGGACGGTGTCCGGCGGCAGCGGTGAGGATGGGTCTGCGGAGGCAGAAGCCGGCAGGGGCGGGACGGCGGCGGGACGGCGGCTCAGGACGATATTGAGGCGTTTGGGCAGCGGCCGGCCCAGGCTCTCGAAGGTCTTGCGCCCCATGATGACCGGATGGCCGGAAGTGAGACGCTTGAAGTATTTGAGGTCTTCCGAGAGGTGCCAGAGAAGGTCGTTGTCCTTGCCCAGGGCCCCGTCATCGGCGACGGCCGCTATCAGACATTTTTCCATCATTGCCGTATCGGTTTCGATTTAAGAGTAATAACAGGCCGGCAGCGTTCTTTACACGGCGACGGGCGCGGGAATGCGGGGCCAGGGGTCATATCCCTCCAGGGTGAAATCCTCGTAGCGGAAATCGAAAATGTCCTTGACGTCCGGATTGATGCGCATCGTCGGAAGCGGGCGCGGCTCGCGGGAGAGCTGGAGGGCGACCTGCTCGAAATGATTCTGATAAATGTGGGTGTCGCCAGTCGTATGGACGAAATCGCCCGGCTGCAGGTTGCACACCTGGGCTATCATCATCGTCAGCAAGGCATAGGACG
>CAMNQO010000210.1 GCA_946549475.1 uncultured Bacteroidales bacterium | reverse complement strand
CCGGTATTGTTGGTCATGCCGGCGGCCGTCGTGGCGTTGAGCACCTCCCGGACCAGTTGGGCATCGGTATATTTTCCGGAAGTGATGTAGCCGCCGGTCGCGGAAGTCGCCGTGTTCCAGGAATACTGGCCGACGCTCCAGGTCTTCTTGGTGAAAGTCCATTCGACGAGGTCATTCCAGTTGGAGGCGGCAGAAGAAGAGATGGCGATATCGTCCTCATCGACAGGACGGATGCTGTAGCGTCCGATGTCGTCGCTCCAGCGTTCCATCTGCTGGTGGACGAGGATGCCGCTGAAATCTCCCGTTCCCCGGGGGACTTGCTTGCGGGTCTTTCCGGAAGCATTCCAGCGCCAGTCACAATTCATGTTGACAAGCATATAGATGCCGTTGCCTTCCTTGTCATACAAAAGGTTGGCGGCTCCGTCCTTGGCCCGGCGGGCCTGGTTGGTCGCCACGGGCAGGTCGGCGTTGACCGGATTGGCGATGGCATCGTACTCGCGGACATTGGCGTAGGCGCCGCGTTTGATCTGGAACTCCATGTCGGTAAGGGTCACCCAGGTATAGACATCGTCGTCCGTGAGGGCAGAAAGCGTGCGGGACTTGACGGGAAGCGGCTCACCGGCGGAAATCCGTTCGATGGAGGACAGGCCGTAAAGGGTATAGCGCTCCGGAGCGGTCTCCTTGACGATGCGGACACCGTCCAGCCAGATACGCACTTTATCCTGTCGGGAACAGGTATTGAGGGCCGGGGCGGCGAATTTCAGGCGGAAGCCACAGGAGCCGTCCAACGCTTCGATGTAATTGGTGCGGTCGTTCTCCGTCGTATAAATGTTATTGGCATTGGGCTTGGCACCGGTCGCGGAGGTATCGACAGCCGTCACGGCATAGCCGTCCACCGTCGTACCGTACTGGAGGTTGTGGTCCATATTGGGATTGCCGCTGTCGCCGACAATCAGGCCTTCGATGTAAGCACGACAGCCCAGCAAGCGGTTGGTCAGAACGGTCGTACCGTCACCGGCCGCCGCGCGGACGACATCGAAACCGACCTGTTCGTCCACCAGGATGTCCCCCGCGTGGGCGAGGTCCAGGGAGACGGGGCGGATCTTGCTGCGCTCGAACAAAACGGGAGAGCCCAGGGTGAATACATAATCCGCCTTGTCGGTAACGACCGTGATCGTACCGCTCCACAAACCGGGATTGACGCCCATCAGGACCGTATGGGCCTGATCCTTGGCCGCAGGGAGGCCGGAGAGTCCGGCAACAGCGGTCGTCACGGAGGTCCCGCTGCAGCCGGTCAGCGCGAAAGAGGAGGCGTCCGAGACATCGAGGGAGGTCAGGTCAAGCGTTCCCGTTCCGCTGAGGCCCTCCTGGCTGTCGAAGCGGACGCTCTGCACCGTCTCGGAAGCCTGGGCGGCATCGGAAGACCAGATGCTGACACGGGCCAGGGCGGCGATATTGACAAACTGCAGGTCCGCCACCGGTGTATCGGTCCCGGCCTCAAGTTCCTCTTCGACCGTATAAGGCAATGCGACGAGGGGAAGCGCATCCGCGTCAAAGCCGGACGCGTCCTGACACTGCATGGCCGGGACCGTCAAGGAAACGGCAGCGGGCTGGTTTCCGGCGGCGGAAGTCCAGGGAGCGTAGGCATAGACCGCATCCCCGGCCGTCAGGGCAATGCTGCTGGAGACGATAAAGGTACAGGGATTGCCCCGATGGACGGCACCGGAGCGGTTGGCAGACACTTCCGACAGGCTCACGGCATAGGCGCCGATGAGGTCTCCCTCTTCCCAGACGACACGGTTTTCGTCGAAAAGCGCTTTGGTATTCTCGTCAAGCGAGAAAGTATAGCGGTACTCGCGGGACGGAACGGATTCCGCAGGCGTACTCTCCTTGAGACAGGCCGAAGCCGCAACCATCGCGGCAAGAGCGGCAAACAAACAATTCTTTTTCATCGTCGGCAAGGATTAGAATTCAATTTCACTTTGCGTGTCATAGTACTCCGTACTTTCGACCGGGTCGAAACGGCTGGCGGCCTGTAGGAAGCAGCCTTCGGGCGACAAGGGGCGGATTTTCACCGCCGGGGTCGCATACATAGGTTTCTTTTTTACCATAGGTGAAGTGAGATTTACGCTTACTTATATTGTATCAACACATCTTCCAGACAAATGGAGCCGTTGTGGGGCAGTTCATCCTCAAATATCTCCGTGATGGACTCTCCCGCATAGTATAGTCCTTTGTTCCAATTGCCGGAACCGGCATTCCAGGTGGCCATCCGCAGGCTGGTCGGCACCAGACGGACCTTCACTTTCGTCTTGCCGAGAATGGATCCGGGCAGGACGAAACGATAAGGGACCAGACCGAAACCGTTGTCGCTGTTGGTATAGAACGGCTGGATCCCGGATGTCGAGTGGAAAGATGCCCTTTGAGGGGATGTGGTATTGATGGCAAACGGCATCGCACGCAGTTCGAAGCCTGTTTCACCGGTCGCCGCATTCACCGCCCTGGTCCAGGAAGACCAGGAAGTACCGTCGTCGGAGGTGGCATACTCCACAGCCCAGTCTATCGGAAAAGAATGGGACTGATGCCAAGAGATATTGTTGGCATTATCCCGATTGGGAGAGCCGCCGGCAATGGAAAAACTGATGGCCGCCTCGCTGCCGGAGATGCCCGAGGTGGAGAATTCAGCCACGATGCCGTAAACATCGTCCCCGGGGTTCCATGTACCATTCGTCCACTTATAGAATCCGGTATAATTGACGAGGAATTCGATGATGGAACCGGCACTCATGCCGAATTCTTGGTCCACATTGTTGGTTATGGTGGTCGTCGCATAGTCGGACACATTCAGACCGCGATAACCCCAGGACGGCTTTATCGGATATTGGGTGATTGTCGAGGAAGTCAGATTCTGGTACATCTTGAGATTGTCCGTGTAGAGTCGGGCCACGGAGCCGGTATTGTTGGTCATGCCGGCGGCCGTCGTGG
>CAMNQO010000209.1 GCA_946549475.1 uncultured Bacteroidales bacterium | reverse complement strand
TTTTCCGCAGTTTTACTTCGCGTAGAGGTTGAGCAGCGTTTCGTAGAGTTCCTGACGGCCGGAAGCGGCTGAGGGTTCTCCGTTCTTGCAGGCATACTCGTACAGGTCCTGCAGGCTGGCCTTCCCTTCTTCAAACTGCTTGCCGAGTCCGGAGTCAAAACTCTTGTAGCGTTCTTTCACCATCTCCCGCAGCGGACTTTCTTCGAGAACGGCTGCGGCGTTGAGCAGGGCGTGCGCCATCGCGTCCATCGCGCTGATATGCGCGATGAAGATGGCCTCAGGATCGGTGGAGGAGCGGCGCAACTTGGCGTCGAAATTGGTGCCCCCGTCGCCGAAGCCGCCATTGAGCAGAATCTGCATCATCGCCTGGGTGAGATCGAAGGCATCGAGGGGGAACTGGTCGGTATCCCAGCCGTTCTGGGCATCCCCGCGGTTGGCGTCAATCGATCCGAGAAAACCGTTTTCACGGGCTACCGTCAGTTCGTGTTCGAAGGTATGCCCGGCCAGCGTCGCGTGATTGACCTCAATGTTCAGTTTGAAGTCCTTGTCGAGACCGTTGGCCCGCAGGAATCCGATGACCGTTTCGGCATCGAAGTCGTATTGGTGCTTGGTGGGCTCCATCGGCTTGGGCTCGATGAGGAACGTGCCTTTGAATCCTTGGGCGCGGGCGTAGTCACGGGCCGCCGACAAGAGTCTGGCGAGATGGTCTTTCTCTCTTTGCATCTGTGTGTTGAGGAGCGTATAGTAGCCCTCGCGGCCGCCCCAGAATACATAGTTGCTGCCTCCCAGTTTGATGGTGGCGTCAAGCGCGTTCTTGATCTGGACGGCGGCCCTCGCGACGATGTCGAACTGCGGGTTGGTACCCGCGCCGTTCATATAGCGTTTGTGCCCGAATACGTTGGCCGTTCCCCACAGATTTTTGATGCCCGTGGCCTGCATCTTCTCCAGCAGATAGTCCGTGATATCCTTCAGCCGGGCTTCGTACTCGGCGATGTCGTCGCAGTCTTCAATCAGATCGATGTCGTGGAAACAGAAATACCCGATTCCCAACTTCTGCATCAACTCGAAACCGGCATCGGCCTTTGCCCGGGCGCGGCAATACGGGTCGGAACCCTTCTCCCACGCATAGCTGCGCGTCTGGCCGCCGAAGGGGTCGGCGGATGCCGCTCCCAGGCTGTGCCACCAGGCAAGGGCAAACTTGAACCATTCTCCCATCGGCCTGCCGCAGACAATGCGCGCGGCGTCGTAGTAGTGGAAAGCCAAAGGGTTTTTGCTGCCCGTTCCCTCAAAGGGAATCTTCCCGATTCCGGGAAAGTACTCGTGTGACATATCTTATGAATTTATGTAGGATTTCCATCGTTCGTAGGCCTCCCGGTACAGGTCTTCCTTCGAGGGGCCCACGACTTCCATCTTTTCCAGCGTGCGGAAGGCCTCGGACTCGTTCTTGTAGATGCCGGCACCGATACCTGCGCCCTTGGCGGCACCGGAAGAACCTTCGGTATCCATCAGTTCAATCGTGGCTCCGCTCACGCCGGCGAGGGTGTCGCGGAATACTTTGGATTGAAACATATTGGCCCGGCCGGCGCGAATCGTATTCACTTTGAGCCCCATCTGCTCCATGATTTCCATCCCATACCGGAATGAGAAAACGATGCCTTCCTGTGCGGCCCGCAGCAGTTGCGCCCGTCCGTGTCGGTTGAAATGCAGGCCGTGGATGCTGCAACCCCCGTCGCGGTTTTCCAGCAGCCGCTCCGCCCCGTTGCCGAAAGGAAGGATGCTGATGCCGTCGGAGCCGATGGGGACGCTTTCCGACAGCGCGTTCAGTTCGGGATAACTGCAATCAGGGGCCAGTTGCCGGCGGAGCCAGGCATACAGGATGCCACAACCGTTGATGCAAAGAAGGACGCCCAGACGCGGATCCGTGCTGCGGTGATTGACGTGGGCAAAGGTGTTTACGCGCGAGTGCGGGTCATGGCCCATCCGGTCGGTCACCCCGTACAGCACCCCGGAAGTTCCTGCCGTCGAGGCGATTTCGCCTGGATGAAGAACTCCCAGGCTCAAGGCATTGTTGGGCTGGTCGCCGGCCCGGTAGGTGAGGGGCGTGCCTTCCTTGAGGCCCAACTCGGCCGCCGCTTCTGCGCCCAACTGTCCCTGGGGGCCGAAGGCAGGTACGATTTCCGGCAAAATATCCTCCGAAAAACCAAAATAGTCCAGCAAGCGTCCCGATGGACGATTTTCTTGAAAATCCCAGAAAATTCCCTCGGAGAGGCCGCTGACGGTGGTACTCGCCGTTCCGGTCAGGCGCATCGCGATGTAATCGCCCGGCAGCATGATTTTCCAGATGCGGCTGTACAGTTGCGGCTCATTCTCTTTGACCCAGGCGAGTTTGGCGGCGGTGAAATTGCCGGGAGCGTTCAGCAGATGTTTCAGACACCAGTCTTCGCCAAGGGCTTCCTGCGCTTTCCGGCCGTAGGGGACGGCGCGTGAGTCACACCAGATGATGGCCGGACGGAGGACTTGCCGCTCACGGTCGATGCAGACCAGCCCGTGCATCTGGTAGGACAGGCCGATGGCTGCGATATCAGCCGGGTCGATGTGTTCCAGCAGGCGGGATGTGACGGCTTTGAGGTAATCCCACCACGCGGACGGCTCCTGTTCCGCCCATCCGGCTTGCAGCGAGAGGATGGGCGCCTCGTGAGGGGGGAAGGAGGCGAATGCGACCGTCTTGCCGCTCCAGGCATCTACTACCGACGCTTTTACGGAGGAACTTCCGATGTCATATCCAAGCAGATACATACCTTTTCTGTCTCAAGCCAAAGAACCTTCGGCCCATGTGGCGGAAATACGGTGTAAAGTTAAGTATTTTTTTTGCAAATCAAATGTGTTCATTAACTTTGTGCAAATTGTCTTTTCTTTGAAGAATATGAAAAAACTGATGACCTTTGTTGCCGCGCTGATGCTGACGGCAAGTTCCTTTTCGCTGTCCGCAGCAGACCT
>CAMNQO010000208.1 GCA_946549475.1 uncultured Bacteroidales bacterium | reverse complement strand
TCGTTTGTATGCTCTCCGCCATCCGTCAGGGACAGGTTTGCGCCAACGGTATCGTGGGCCTTTCCCAGGGTCACGACGTGTTCACCAACACCCTCATCTACGCCGCTCTCCCGGAGTTCTATGCCATCCTCGGTCTGGTCGGCGCCCTGATGATCTAAATCAAGGCTTATACTTCACTCAGGGCCGGGATTTCCCTTTTTACGGGGTGTCCCGGCCTGTTTTCAATGACAACGGATATGAATCTTTGGACGGCTGAAATCCCGGCTTTGGAGGAAGGCGAAAATGTCATCGTCATCGGAGACAATGCCTCCGGCAAGAGCGTGCTGGTGGACAAGTTTGTTCTCAAATGTCCCTACGAGCGCGTCCTGTCCATCGCCTTCCGCGACACCTACGGGGTTTCCGACAGTTCTTATTATCTCCAGAAACGCTGGAATCAGATAGAAATCGACCCGGAGTTCAATCCGACGGTCCGCCAGAGCATCCAGCGCCTGATGGATGCGAACCTTGCCGTCAATACTGCTTCGGGCGACGCATCCCAGACGCGCTCCTGGGCGGAGCGGGTGCTGGACTTTTTCCAACTCCGTCCCCTGTTGGACGAATACCTGATATCCCTCTCCAGCGGCGAACTCCGGCGCTTCCACCTGGCCAAGGCCCTCCTGCGACATCCCGCCTTGCTTGTCATCGACAATCCTTTCATCGGCCTGGATGCCTCGACGCGAGAGATGCTCTCCACCTTGCTGGAGGAACTTGCCGGACGCGGCATCCAGTTGATGCTGGTGATGTCCCGGCTGGATGTCATTCCCGCCTGCATCACGCATTTTATCCGGGTGAAAGACGGCCAGTGCAGTCCGAAGATTCCCCGTTCGACGTTTTTGACGGGGCCTTGTCCCCCTCTGAACGGATCGCAATCCTCCGGCACGGCCACGGCCGGAAAACCCTCCCATCAGGATGCCATCGCGCCCTCTTCGACTTGGAAAGCCTTGCAGGCACGCATCCAGGCCCTTCCGCTCAAAGACCTCTCCCAAGAGTCCTTCTATCCCTCCGGGCCCGGCGCAGAAATGGTCCGCTGCAACGCCGTCACCATCCGTTACGGGAGCCGCACCATTCTCTGCGGTCTGGACTGGGTGGTCCGGGAAGGCGAAAAATGGATTGTCAGCGGCGAGAACGGCAGCGGCAAATCCACCCTCCTCTCCTGCGTCTGCGCGGACAACCCCCAGAGTTATGCCTGCGACATCGAACTCTTTTCGCACCGGCGGGGCGGCGGCGAGAGCATCTGGGACATCAAGCGCCATATCGGCTATGTCAGTCCGGAGATGCACCGGGCCTATCAGAAGAATATCCCGGCGGAGGACATCGTCGCCAGCGGCCTGTTCGATACCGTAGGCCTGTATCACCACGCCACGCCGGAGCAGATGGCTCTCTGCCACGAGTGGATGGATATTTTCGGGATTCTGCCCCTGGCAGGAAGGCCTTTCCTCAAGCTCTCCAGCGGAGAGCAGCGGCTCTGTCTGCTGGCCCGCGCCTTTGTCAAGGACCCGGAGTTGCTGATTCTCGACGAACCGTTACACGGACTGGACGAGAAGCGCTCCGAGATGGCCAAGGTCATCATCGACGCCTTTGTCGCCCGTCCGCACAAGACCCTCATTATGATCAGCCATTACACCTCCGAATACCCCTCCTGCATCCAGCACGAACTCCACCTCCGCAAAGACCATCCCGCCCTCATTCTCCGCTGACGGATTTCCCCTTTTCAGCGCGGCTGCGGAGTGCAGGCCTGCTGCACGCGGCGCAGCGTCGCGACCATATTGTCGTAGTCGGAGGGAATGCGCCACTCATCGCGCCGGCCGATCCATTCATCGACGAAAATGGTGGCGTAAGAATGGGTCAGGCGTCCGGGAAGCGTACACCACATCCAGCGCAGCTGCGGCTCCAGCATCCTTTTCTCACCGCTTCGGCGGTCAATGACAAATTGGAGCGTCACGGCGAGGGACAGGCGCGTATTGACGGCGCTCATATTGGAAACGGCATTGCCCAGGGAATAGATGATGGGCACGGATGAAATATGGGCCGTGTCCTGCACGACGTGAGGGTGGGCGCCGACGACGGCATCAAAGCCTTCGCTTACGAGGAAACGGGCGAATTTTTCCTGTTGCTGACTGTGCGTCAGCACATATTCCTCTCCCCAGTGCGGCAGGGCGATCAGAAAATCGGCCCCGGCCCGGCGGGCGGAATCCACGGCGTTGTGAATCCCCTCTTCGCGCATCAGGGAAATATGCGGCTCCCGGGTTTTCAGACGATTGTTGGTCCCGTAGGTGAAATTGACCAGCCCCAGCCGGATGCCCTTTCGCACGAGCATCAGCGGTTCATCATCCACACCGGCGTAGGGAATCTGCAGCGAATCCCGGTAAAACGATACGGTCCGGCGCAGGCCGGCCATCCCCCGGTCTGTGATATGGTTATTGGCGATGAGAAACACATCGACGCCGCAGTCCTTGACATAGCGGGCGAAGGCATCCGGTGCGGAAAAGGCCGGATAACCGCTGTAAGGCTCCCCTCCCAGGGAAAATTCCATATTGGCGATGCAGATGTCCGCCTTCTCCATTTCAGGACGGATGTAGCGGAAAAAGGGCTCATAGTCGGCATCGATCTGCGCCTGGTGCATCATCACATCCCCTATCACAAAGATTCGCAGGGTGTCACGGGACTTCGTAAAGTGTGAATCCAGCGACGGAAAGCGCACTCCGGGAAATGCCTTCGCGTCCGCTGCACGATGCCAATCGCCGGGAACCGCTTGTGCCGCAAGCGGAAACATTCCGCAGCCCGCCAGGATGACGGCAAGGAGAACGCCCTTTTGAAGGCGTGCGTCAGTGTCACGAAGATATGCAAGCCACCTTTTCACAGGAAAACCATCTTATAAACGGAGGTCAAAGATAATAAAAAAGGCCGGGAGTCATCAACTTCCAGCCTTGATTTTGCTCCTGAACCAGGACTTGAACCTGGGACCCTCTGATTAACAGTCAGATGCTCTAACCAACTGAGCTATTCAGGAATTTCCTTTCGGGATTGCAAAGGTACAACTTATTTTTTATTCTGCAAAAAATA
>CAMNQO010000207.1 GCA_946549475.1 uncultured Bacteroidales bacterium | reverse complement strand
CCTCCGTTCTCCGGACTACAACTATCTCAACTCCCCCGACGACATTTATGTCAATCAACAGCAGATCAAACAAAATGCGTTGAAAACCGGAGACACCGTCTTCGGGGAGATCCGTCCGCCGCGTGAAGGAGAAAAGTATTTCCCGCTCATCAAGATTGACTACATCAACGGTCGCAGCCCCGAATTCATCCGGGACCGCGTGCCTTTCGATTTCCTGACGCCCCTCTTCCCGGAGAGCAAATTCAATATCCTCGGCAACGGTCACGCGACCGATCCCTCCTGCCGTATCGTGGACCTGTTCTCCCCCATCGGCAAAGGTTCCCGCGGCCTCATCGTCGCCCAGCCGAAGACCGGTAAGACGATGCTGCTCAAGAGCATCGCCAATGCCATCGCCGACAACCATCCGGAAGTCTATATGATTGTGCTGCTCATCGACGAGCGGCCGGAAGAGGTAACCGATATGGCCCGCAGCGTCAAGGCCGAGGTCGTTTCCTCCACCTTCGACGAACCGGCCGAAAGACACGTCAAGGTCGCCAATATGGTACTCGAGAAAGCCAAGAGGATGGTGGAATGCGGCCACGATGTCGTCATCCTGCTGGACTCCATCACCCGTCTGGCCCGTGCCTACAACACCGTGCAGCCGGCCTCCGGCAAGGTGCTGTCCGGCGGTGTGGACGCCAACGCCCTGCAGAAGCCCAAGCGTTTCTTCGGCGCCGCCCGCAACATCGAGAACGGCGGTTCGCTCACGATTCTGGCGACGGCCCTGACCGAGACCGGCTCCAAGATGGACGATGTCATTTTCGAGGAATTCAAAGGTACGGGCAACCTCGAACTCCAACTCGACCGCAGCCTGTCCAACCGGCGCATCTTCCCTTCCGTCAACATCGTCCTCTCCGGCACCCGCCGCGACGACCTCCTGCTGGACAAGTACAAGCAGAACCGCATCTGGATTCTGCGCAAGTTCCTGGCCGAAATGAATCCCATCGAGGCGATGAACTTCATGACGCAGTTGATGGATGAATTCAAGACCAACGAAGACCTGCTGGACAATATGTCCAAAGTCAGCCCCAAGGATTACCGCAGAGACTATTAGGATGCCTGATGTGCGTGAAATGCCCCTGTCGGACGAACTGACGGCCGGAGATGTTTCCGACACGCCGACGGCTGATTGCCCCACTGACGCGGTAACGGCCGACCGTGAGACGATATGCGCTCCTGCCACCATTCCCGGGACAGGAGCCATTTCCATTATCCGTGTGAGCGGTCCCGCCTGCCTGGCCGTCGCCGACCGGGTGGTACGCCTGCGCAGAGGCAAGGTCTCGGATGCCGCCGGTTACAGCCTGCATTTCGGACAGGTGTTCGAGCGGGTGGCTACGAAGGCGGATGACGAGAGGAGGGCGGATGGTACGCGTACGACGGGAGCGGTTTCGGACGATGGGACGCGTATGTCTGGTGCGGTTGACGGGATAGGTGCGGATAGCTCGAAGGACAGAAAGACGGCAGCGGTTTCGGACGATGATACTTGTACGACGGATGCGGTTGACGGGATGACGAAGGACTTCCCGGTCTCAAACGGAGGCGATTCGGAATTGGTGGATGAGGTGCTGGTGAGCGTGTTCCGCGCCCCGCATTCCTATACGGGCGAGGATATGGTGGAAATTTCCTGCCACGCCTCGTCCTATATCGTCCAGCGCATCCTCTCCCTGCTGTGCGAGGCGGGCGCCGTACCGGCAGAGGCCGGAGAATTTACCCGCAGGGCCTTTGTGAACGGAAAGATGGACCTTTCCCAGGCGGAGGCCGTCGCCGATTTGATTGCCTCCGGCTCCCGCTGCGCCCACGATTTGGCCATCAAGCAGATGAAAGGCGGGTATTCCGAAGAACTGGGGCGGATGCGGGAGCGGCTGCTGCACCTGAGTTCGCTGATGGAACTCGAACTGGATTTCAGTGAAGAAGAGGTCGAGTTTGCCGACCGGTCGGAACTGATGCAATTGCTGGATGAGGCCATCGCCCGCACGACGGCGCTTTCGGAGAGTTTCCGCCTGGGCGACGCCCTGAAGAACGGCATCCCCACGGCCATCGTCGGGGCGCCGAACAGCGGGAAGAGCACCCTGCTCAATGCCCTGACCGGTCAGGACCGCGCCATCGTCTCCCCTATCGCCGGCACGACCCGCGACACCATCGAAGAGACTTGTGTCCTCGACGGCATCCTCTTCCGCTTCATCGACACGGCCGGACTCCGTTCGAGCGCCGACCTGATTGAGCAGATGGGTATCGAGCGCAGTTACAAGGCCCTCGCCGGCGCCCGCGTCGTCCTCGATGTCCTCGACCTGGGCCGCAGCGACGAAGAGCTGCTGGAAGCCGCCCGGGAGATTGTCTGTCGGCTCCGGAATGAGTCGGGTGACGGGCTGGACTCCGAATCGGGCGACGGAATAGAGGTGAAATCGGGTGACGGGCACGGAATGGACCTGGCGGGACGCGAACTCGTATTTATTCTCAATAAAGCCGACCTGCTCGGTCCCCAGTCCCTCAATGCCGCTACAGATTCGAGGCAGAGTCTCGCTGAAGAACAGAACTGGCGCGCCCCGTTAGAACGGACGATGCCTGCAGATTTCGAGGCCGCTGTCCGAATCGAAGGCTTGAAACATTCCCTGCTCGCCCTGTCCCCTGCCGCCCATCTCCTCGTCCTCTCCCTCAAGACAGGTGGCGAAAATGCAGACGACGCTTCATCCGCCTCAATGGCGGCCATCGGTCTGTCTCTCAATGATGGAAACACGAACGGACATGACGCTTCGCACATCCCGCTTCACGCGGATAATAGGACAAAAGATGAAAAATCCATTCGCTGCAACACTTTAGATGACCTGAAAGGACTCCTCGGAGCCCGTTTCAGAGACCTCGCCGGCCGGCACGACACCCTCGTCAGCAACCTTCGTCACGCCAACGCCCTCCGCGAAGCCACGCAAGCCCTCATCCGCACCCGTGACGGTCTCACCCAGGGCATCCCCACCGACCTCTGCTGCCAAGACCTGCGCCTCGCCCTCCACCACCTCGGCACCATCACCGGCCAAATCACCACCCAAGAAGTCCTGAACAACATATTCTCAAGGTTTTGC
>CAMNQO010000206.1 GCA_946549475.1 uncultured Bacteroidales bacterium | reverse complement strand
CACGCAAAAATCCGTATAGGTGCCGGGCGCGACGCACACATAGAGGGTCGTCCCCCAGTCCACCCCGTCCCCGCAATCCAGGGTAACGGCGGTACTGCCCGTACAACTGACGGCCGGCGTGCCGCTGCCGTCCCAGGTGACAGCGCACTCTCCGGCCAGCGCTTCATTGGCCGAAAGGGTCAGGGAGGTAATCTTGGAAGATGAGCCCAGCCCCGACACCGGCCGGACCGCCAGCACGGCCCCTGCGTTCTTGAACTGCAAGGCCTTCACTGCACCGCAGGCCCCGACCATCGGGAAAGCGGCAGGGTCGAAGCCGCCGGAGACACAGGTCTGCTCCGTCGGAATGACCACCGTATAAGTCCCGCCGGACCAGGCAGCCCCCTCCGCCGGAAACACGGCGTAAAAAGACGAGCCGGAAAGATCCTCTCCCTCGGTGAAATACAAGGGAGCATGGGTGGAACCGCCCGTCTTGACATAATAATGTTTGGAAGACGACCCGTTGGAGATGAAAATTTCATCATCCGCCGTCCATTTGAGGGCATTCTCATCGGAAGCGTCGAAATACACCTTGCTCAAGTCAGCCTTGCCGTCGGCCGGCGATTCGTCGGACTGCACGGTGAAGTCGCTGTCGTACTTCACCAGCGGTTTTTCTTCCGGACGGGCAGCCTCGCCGCTGCCGGAAACGGCGCCTTCCGCCGCCTGTTTGGAGCAGGAGGACAAAAGGGCCGCCGCACAAAATAGAGTAAAAAATATCTTTTTCATCGCCGTTACCATTCCAAAAGGGATCCTCCCTGGGTGAAAGTTTCATTGCCTTCGCTGCCGCCGAGGACATCGTCGTCAGAAATCAGGCTTTCCGTAGTGTTGCCGCTGGCAGCCAGCGCAGACTCCTCGTCCATCCGATAAGCCTCGACGGAAGGAGCGACATAAGATGGGACAAAATCGATTTTCCTCATTTCTTTCCTCCTTAGTCTTTCTTGCAACGCACCGCCATGCCTTTTGCGCGTTCGGTATAACTGTCACCGTTGCCGATACTGCTGGTCGTCACCCACAATCTCCAGACCTTCCGCTCGTTCTTGCCGTTGGTCGTGCGAGGATTGGTACAATGATAATAGCCTCGGGAACTCTCGCCGTTGTTCCACAATCCGACATCCAGTGTCGAAGTCCGCTGAGAGGTACAAGGAAAATACAGTTTTCCGTCAACCAAAGCGCCATAATCGGAGCCGGCCTCCTTCTTCAGACCCTTGAGCGTGACATGCTCCTGATAAGTCGGGACATGATAACCGGGCGGACAGGGGTCAAACATCGTCTTGCCGACAGCCGCAGTGAGATTGTCATCCGAAGTGATGTGGGTATTCCACCAGTCGTAGAACTTGACATCGTCGTCGTAATTGCTCCAGTCATTGATGGCCATCTCCGGATTCGATGTCTGGCCATTGACATAATATCCGCCATAGAAAATATGGGGATTGAGAATAGCATTGGCGAGTGAACCGTCCGTCTGGGAAGCGTGGCTTAAAAAAGGAGAAACAACATTATTGTTACTGCCTTTCGCCTGCTGGAAGGGGTCTTTGCGGCCCCACTGATAGTAGTAGCCGTTGAAACCGTCGGCGTTGAACGCCACCTGATGGGCGCCGAGGTTCATATTGTGCCAGACGGTCGAATTGGACAGGGTGACATCCTCCAGGTCTTCGTTGCACCAGATATGCCAGGACCAGAGCGTCGCGCCGGAAGCATCCTTGACGGACACGAGGGAGGTGCCGACGGTCAGTTCGTCCTGCGTCTTGAAAAACACGCGGTTTTTGGCAGAAGGCAGGAAATAGCCGCCGTTGGTGGCACCGAGCCGGTCGATGAAAGTCGCACCGTCGCCGATCGTCTGATAGACTCCGCCGATCAGGGAATTGGGCCCGTCGGAATAATACTGGGCGACGGAAGCCACATCATCGGAGTCAATCGTCGCGGAAAGACCGGCGGCCGTCGCTCCGCTCGTCACGACCCCGTTGCCCCGCTTGGTAATGTCAAAATAATACACGCCCGGCTCTGTCACGGTATAGCAGTTGGCCGTCTCGGAGGCGGACTCGGAGGCGGAGAGGTTGGTCGCCAGGGTGAAATTGATCTGCTGATATTTGGCCCGGTACAAGGTCAGGGAAGCGGGAGCCGCCTTGGTCACTTCATAACTGTTCCCCTTGCCGTCCGTCAGGGTAAAAGTGAAAGTCAGATCGCTGTAAGTCCCCGGCGAAACATACAAATAGGCATAATTGGGACTGCCCGACCCGTTGTCCGTAAATTTACTGCCGGCCGTCGGGGCAATATGCAAAGTGACGCTCTGGCTGGCCGCCGCGTCATCGACAATCCCCGTCACGACCGGCGTCAGTCCGGAATAACGGAGAGCCAGATGACCGGCCAGATACGAAGTTTCCGAGGAGATGACGACCTTGTTGCAGTAGAAGCCGGGGATGACATAACGCAGTCCGAGACGGACAAAAGAGCAGGCCTGCTTGAAATTGAGGATTTTTTCCGGTCCACACTTGCCGATCATCACCTGGGCCGATTCGTCGATATTGCTGGTCCCGGTATTTGTGTCCGTCTGCTCGGCAGGAATCGTGACGGTGAAGGTTGTCCCGTCGATGCCGACGGCTCCCGAAGCGGGATAAATGGCATAATAAGTACCGGTCTCGGAGGCCTCGTCTCCGGAAGACAAAGTCAGCGTAGCCGTTTCACTGCCGCCGCCGGCGCTGACCGTATAGATGCCGGATGAAGCACCCTGACGGTCATAGAAGACCTTGATCTGATCGTCGGCACGCCAGTAAACGCGAAAAATGCTGCTTTCGCTCTGGTTCCATACCGGATAGGCCTTCGTCACCGCCGGAGCGGCGGAAGGACCGGCTGCCGCCTCATCGGATAATTCCTGTCCGTCTATCACCGCCCGGAAGGTTCCGGGGGCGACGGGGTCGTCAGCGGAGGGTCCGTCGGGTACACCCGTCGGGTCAGATGCCCCGTTTTCTATACCCCCCCCACTATGGCATTTTCCTTGCCGCAGGAAAAAGCGGCAAGGAAAAGCGCAAGCGTCGTTATGAATAAAAATCCTTTCTTCATCATCAGTCTGCAATGATATAATTGCCGGACATCGTGGGGTTGGTCTGGTTGAC
>CAMNQO010000205.1 GCA_946549475.1 uncultured Bacteroidales bacterium | reverse complement strand
CCAATCAGGTTCTGGACCACATCGATGACAGCACCATTCCTTTCCGAAAAGAGAGCGACCGTCTGGACATCAAAGGACAAGCCTTGTGGCTGAGGGCTTTCTACTATTATTACATGGTAGCACTTTGGGATAACATCCCCCTGATCTTGCACACATCCTCCACCAATGACCGGTATGGGAATTCCAATCCTGACGAGATCTTTTCTCAACTGGAAAAAGATTTGACGGAAGCCATCGGATACCTGCCGCTTGAACGGGAAAAGGACAAAGCACGGCCGACCAAAGGAGCCGCATACGGACTGCTGGCCAAGATTTATGCCCAGCACAAGAAGTGGGACAAAGCGGCTGAATGTCTTGAATGGCTCATTGAAGGAGAGGGAAAGAATCATTACGCACTCTGCGACAACTGGGAAGACAATTTCTCGAACCACAAGGAAAACAACCGCGAATCCCTGTACGAAATCCAGTTTTCCCTAGTCAATAATGTCGGCTTCGACCAGACGAACAATTATCTGGATGCAAACGGTCAGTTGGGCACGCAGATTGAAGTAAACCAGTCGCCGAAAGGAACAGGATGGAACAATGTGGAAGCCAACCGCTGGATTGTAGATTATTTTAAGCGGGAGAAGACCACGGCCGGCAAAAACGACCCGCGCCTTTTCTATTCCTGCTGGTACAACCAGGCACAAAATGATTTTCCGGAACATCCCGACCAGCGCATCTACAACAGGACCTGGAACGAAGGTTACAGCGAGTGCGGAAGCCGGGTATTCATCAAAAAATACTCGACCGACGCATACCCTCTGTATTATTGGAATGACAATAATTTCCGTTCCATCCGGTTGGCGGATATGTTGCTTCTGTATGCGGAAGTCCTGAATGAAAAAGATGGGGCTCCTTCGGCAAAAGCGGTTTCATACATCGACCGGGTACGGGAGCGTGCTGGCCTGCCGAAACTTGCTGCCAGCAGTTACTATGACAGCAGCGTCATCACAGGCTCTTACCTTCCTTTCCGGGAACACATCAAGATAGAAAGGGGGCTTGAACTGGCATTCGAATGTGTTCGCTGGATCGATTTGAAACGGTGGGGATTTGACGAAAAATCCCTGACAGAATTGCGGGAGAGAGACATTGACTTCGCTAATTTCATCCTCGGAAAATCAGAACGGTTGCCGCTTCCCCAGCAAGACGTCGACAACAACCAGCCTCTGTTCAAACAAAATCCCAATTATTGATATGAAACGCCTCCTGATCTTTCTAATGGTTTTGACAGCATTGTCTGCATGCAGGAAAAACTATGCGAATTACATAGAAGACAGAAATTATGTGATAGAGAATGGGGACAGTCCCTTTTCCGTCACCCCGCTCGCCCTGTCCTTCCCGGCTTCGGGCGGTACGGACGAATTTCACATCATCTGTCCCGGTCAATGGAAATTGCGCAGACAAAACTCCGTCGGCCCTTCGGGCTGGTGCCAAGTCACTCCCGAAAGCGGTGAGGGCAACGCCACCGTCACCATCACGGTCAAGCCTTCGACATCGCTGACACAGAATTATTCGGTGAGACTGGAATTTACCTGGGGAGAAAACACCCTATATGCAAAAATATACCAACAGACGGGAGAACTGGATGACGGACAGGTCCTGGTGAATGGAAAAATCTGGTCCACCCGCAATGTCGGCGCTCCGGGTACCTTTGTGAACAGTCCGGACGATATGGGGTTGTTCTATCAATTCAACCGGAATGTCGGTTATCCGTTCTCTGACCATCCCGACGGATATGACATTTCTTACACCGCCTCGGAAACAGGCTACATACTGAATGCCTGGACCAACAATCCATGCCCGGATGGCTGGCGTGTGCCGACCTGCGAAGAAATCAAAGCCGTCGCAGCCCTCGGTGCGGGATGGGTCAGCAAATCCCAGACCGGTTTTAAGACGGACGGCGTCGTACTGGGCATCCCGGCGGACAACATTTCCTCCGTCACAAAAGACAATGTATCTTCGATGGGAGCACTCTTTCTCCCCACATCCGGTTGGATTACCGGCGACGGTCTGAAAGATCGGGATTGGCTGGTCGCCATCCGTACCGCAACATCATTGGATAAAGACTTCGGAGGGATGTACTTGAGAGATGCGGGCGGATATGAAGACATCTACGGTTACGGAGACGGACAGAAAAACAGGGCGGCTCCCGTACGCTGTATCAAAGGGAATCAGGATGAGCCGGTTCCCGCCCCCGACCCCGACCCGGAGCCCGATCCGGAAGTTGAGACCGGAAACATCGTTTACAACGGACTCATGTGGGCCGGACGGAATGTCGGATCCCCGGGCACTTTCGTCTCCCAAAGAGACTGGGCCGGAATGTATTACCAATTCAACCGGAAAGTCGGATATCCCTACGCCGACAATCCCGAAGGATTCGTCAAAGATTATGTACCGACGACCACCCACACCAGCATTGTTGACTTCGCCTGGGATGCGGATAAAGATCCTTGCCCCGAAGGATGGCGTGTTCCTGCCACTTATGAATTCAATCAGTTGAAAGAAAGGGGAATCGCTTGGGTTTCAAAGACTCAGACCGGCTTCGGCCTGGACGGTATCGTCGTAGGAGTTCCCTCCGCCCAGATTGCCTCGGTGACAAAAAACAATCTGACATCGCTGGGCGGTATTTTCATTCCCCAGTCGGGTTGGTTGAGACCGGACGGCATGATGGACAGAGGTTGGCTGGTCGCTATCCGTACTGCCTCCTATCTGTACACAGCCGGTTCTGACCCGAAATGCGGTCTGTCCGTGTATGACTCATCCGGATATAGTGATGACGGTTGGGGAGATGGTGTTTTCGGCTTGGCCGCACCGGTACGTTGCGTAAAAAAAGTTCAGTAATCCATCATTAAATGAGAAATAATATGAAACATGTGATTTATGCGGCCCTCTCCATGGTCTTCCTGCTGGCCGCTTGCGCCAATCCTGCACAAAAAACGGGAAACGGAGATGTAATCAATTTGATTATGGAGACGGACATCGGAAACGATGTCGATGATGCCCTGGCCTTGGACATGCTATACAAGTACATTGATGCGAAACAAATCAATTTACTGGCCATCAACATCAATAAGGAAGGAACGGCGCCTGCCGAGTTTACAGACCTG
>CAMNQO010000204.1 GCA_946549475.1 uncultured Bacteroidales bacterium | reverse complement strand
CGCCCGCTTGCCACATCTCGTGTCCTCCCGGAGGGTCCGGACAAACAAGGATGGCATGTCCCTACGGGACGAGTGTGCTTTTTTGCCACCCAACCCTTACGAAAGCAGGCTTTCGACGGGCCGTGCGTCAAAAAAGCACCGCAGTTTCACTGCGGCGCCATCCTTGTTTGCGGAGAGAGCGAGATTCGAACTCGCGAGCCGCTTTTGACGACCACACGCTTTCCAGGCGTGCCTCTTCAGCCACTCGAGCATCTCTCCAATCTTGTCGCTCAAACGCAAAAAACTTATTTTTTCCATTTGAGTGTGCAAATTTAACATAAATTTCGTTACTTTGTAAACTTTTTAGGAAAGAATTTGAAAAAATGGAGAGAAAACAGTCTGTACGAATCCAAACTTCCATTCTGAATGGAGTTGAAAAGAAGATATTGGTGTGGATAGCCCGGCGGCAGCCCAAATGGGTGACATCGGATTTTCTGACGGCAATCGGCCTGTTCGGCGCCTTTTTGGTGGGATTGGGCTATGCCTTGTGCTGGATCGACCCCAACTTTTTGTGGTTGTCCAGTTTCGGCCTGTTCCTGAACTGGTACGGAGATTCTTTGGACGGGACGCTTGCACGGGTGCGCAATACCCAGCGTCCGTTGTACGGCTTTTTCATCGACCACAATGTGGACGGCATCGCCATGACGATGATCTGCCTCGGAGCCGGCCTGTCGCCATATATCCATATCGGGCTGGCGCTGATGGTCCTGGCCGTGTATCTGTTGCTGTGCATCTATGTATATATCAGCGCCCATCTGCGCGGTGAGTTCAAACTGACCTACGGCAACCTCGGACCTACGGAGTTCCGTGTCGCCCTGATTGTGTTCAACACGATTTTCCTGTATGTGACCCCGCTCCGGACTTTCCAGGGGCAGTTCAATATCTTCGGGTGTGACTTCCGTTTCGGCACTTTCGATGTCATCGCCGCCGTCATCCTGGTCGTGCTCGTCGTCATGCACCTTTCCAGCCTGATCAGCGACGGCAAGAAATACGCGGACGAGGACCCGATTCCGGGTGAAGAAGGCGGACCTTTCGGCAAGCGATAGTTCCCGTTTTGTAAGTTGCGACAGCCCCCGTCTATGATGAATGCGGCGAGAATCAAGGATCTTTCAAAGACGCTTTCCAAGTTCTTTTTTTCCAATCTCCTGGGAACGATTGTCGATACGATTGTCCTGTGGCTGTTCGCGCACAAGGTCTTCGGTGACGATTTTTACTTCTGGACGCCTTATTTTTCCGTCAATGTCGTCTCGCCCGTCATTTCTTTCGAGTTTGCGGTACTGACCAACTACCTCTGCGCCTACTACCTGACCTGGAGGGGGCGCCTGCGCCTGAAGACGCTTTCCAAATTCCTGATTCATTATCTGAAGTATAACCTGACGGCCACCGGTGCGTTTTTCATCAAGATGGGCTTCCTCCTGCTGTTCCAGCATATTTTCCATTGGGATGTCGTTGTGTGCAACCTCGTCGCGCTGCTATTCTCGGGGAGTTTCAATTTTGTCATGGGCGAGTGGTGGCTGTTCCGCAAGAAAGACAAGAACAATGAGAAGTAATTTCCTCTTCGCGGGAGTCCTTTCCGTAGCGGCGTTGTGCCTGTGCGGACCTCTTTCCGCCCAATGTATCCGACAGGACGAAACACCCGTCCTGCGCGAGACCGACCACGGGGTGTACAATCTCTATGATGAGAACGCGCCGAAGTTCATCACGCCGGTGCCCCGGGGCTACAAGGCCGTGGGCATCAGCCATTACGGCCGGCATGGCTCGCGCTACTATACCGGCGGCAAACTCAAGATGGACCAACTGGAAGATATCCTGGCAAGGGCCGGGCGCGAGGGGGTCCTGACGGAGCGCGGCAAGCAGTTGCTGGACGCTTATCGGGCGCTGCTTCCCTTCATCATCCACCGGGAAGGCGAACTGACGCAACTCGGCCGCAGGCAGCACCAGGGCATAGCGGAGCGGATGTACCGCCAATATCCGGGACTGTTTACCCAAGATGCCACCGTGACCGCCTGGAGTACGCTCGTGCCCCGGTGTATCGAAAGTATGGCCGCTTTTTGCGAACAACTGGCACGGCTGACTCCGAAAACGACTGTCGAAGAGGAAGCCAGCGTCTATTATCTGGGACAGGTGTCCGCGATGCAGGAATATATCCAATGGTACAACATCTCTTATAAGAAATATACGGCGGCATTGAAGGCCGTCGAATACAACACCATTGCTCCCGCCTCTCTCGGTTCCATCCTTTTCACCCGCCCCTTCCTGCCGGAAGACGAGTTGAGAGACCTTGCGGCCGGCATCTGGTACATCTATCTGGCCGTACCGGGCATCGATGTCTCCGACAGCCGTCAGGCCCGGGCTTTCTGCTACGCGGTGGACGGTAAGGCCGGCCCTGACGGTCAGGAAATCGGCTCCATCTTCGACGATGCGCTCTGGGCGCAACTGCAACGCGCCGAACTGTACTCCCATCTGTCGGAAGCCTGCGGTCCCATCCTGCACCACAGCGTGACGAATATCTTCATGGTGGAAGCCATCCTCAAACTGGCGGATGAAGATCTGGATGCAGGAAAGCCTTTCGTCCGTCTGCGCTTCGGCCACGATACCATCATCATGGCGACCCTGAAGGATATGGGCGTCCGGGGATGGCGGAAATGGGAAGCCTGCGATACGCTGACCCGGGAGCAGGCAAAGGAAAAGACGGAAGCGGAGTGGGAGACCTCACGCATCCCGATGGCCTCCAATCTCCAGATGATTTTCTATCGTCCGAAGAACGCCCGGGCAAAAACTCCCGTCCTCTTCAAAATGATGCTCAACGAAAGCGAACTCGAACTGCCCATTGAAGCGGTCAGCGGCCGCATCTACGATTGGGAGGCTTTCAAAGCGTATATGGCTCCACGGATTGAAAAAGGCAAGGCCGAAGCCGCGCCTTATCTCAAACATCCCTATCCGGTGCGCTGACGCACCGGCGCTTTAGCGGAGAAAGGAATCCTTTCGACTACGCAAAACACCGTCTCCGCTTGTACTATATTTTTTAAAGGTATCATTAGGAAAGGAATAAGATGATCGTTCGCAAGATGCAAATTTTCCATAGGGGGGGGTATATAGCGCCCCTGTGTGAGGCCCTTGACCT
>CAMNQO010000203.1 GCA_946549475.1 uncultured Bacteroidales bacterium | reverse complement strand
CTGGCGCTGGTCTGCCCCTTCGACCGTGTCTTTTCCATCCTCGGCCGCATCAACCGGGTAATATGGATTTTCCTGCTGCTGATTGCGGCGCTGCTCTATTTCGCCATCCGCTATATCCGCAAGACGACGAAGTCCAAGGAGCGGATGGAGAGCGAACTGTCCATCGCCAGCGAGATTCAGAACGAAATGCTCGCCAAGAATTTCCCGCAGGCCGGTCCGGTGGACCTCTACGCGATGCTTCAGCCGGCGCGGGAGACCGGTGGCGACCTCTATGACTTCTATGTCAAGGAGGACCGCGTGTATATCTCGGTGGGCGATGTGTCGGGCAAAGGCGTCCCGGCCGCCCTCTTTATGGCCATCACCCGTTCGGTCGTCCGTTTCATCACAGGCCTGGGCCTGGGCCCCGAGCGCATCGTTACACGCATCAACCGGACTTTCTGCGCCAGCAATACCAGCAGTATGTTCGTGACGCTTTTCGTGGCGACCATCGACCTCAAGACACTGGAGATGGAGTTCTGCAATGCCGGTCACAATCCCATCGTCATTCTCGAGCCCGGCCGGCCGGCGCGCTTCCTGCACGCCAAGACCAATATCGCCGCCGGTCTGATGGAGGATTTCGGATATCAGGGAGAGACGCTTACCCTGAGCAGGGGAACTTCGCTGCTCCTGTACACGGACGGCGTTACCGAGGCCGAGAATATCGAGCACGAGCAGTACGGCGAGCAGCGCCTCCTGGACTTCTGCAACAAGATTTCTTCCGGAATGACCGCCAAGGAAGTTGTTACGGAACTCCATCAGTCCGTGCGCGATTTTGCCGACATCGCTCCCCAGAACGACGACATCACCATTCTGTATGTCAAATTGTAAAAAATCTTTGTTATTTGTAAAAAATAAACTATCTTTGCAGTCCCAAATCGGGAACGGGATGTGGCGCAGTTGGCTAGCGCACCACGTTAGGGACGTGGGGGTCGTCTGTTCGAGTCAGATCATCCCGACCACAATCGGATAATTCGTCAAAAACGGGTTATCCGATTTTTCGTTGCCATGATCAGCCAAGGAACTTGGCCGACGGGCCGCTCCGGCCTGGTCAGTCCGCTGCTTTGTCTATGTAGAGGACGCCGTCCAGGTGGTCGCATTCGTGCTGGAAAATGACGGCGGTAAAGCCCTGGACGCGCTCGCTCGTGTCTCTGAGCGTTTTGCGTGAAGTGTAGGCGATGTCGATGTCTCTGTAGCGCATGACAGTACCACGGCGGTTCGGGACGGACAGACAGCCTTCGGGGCCGCTTTCCATCTGTCCCCTATGGCCGGTAATCCGGATATTGGGATAGACTTCGAATGGCTCTCCCTCCTTGTCGAAACGCTGTACGGCAATGACCCGGCGGAAAATGCCCACCTGCGGTGCCGCGATGCCCACGCCATCCTGTTCGGGACTGGTGACGGTGGTGACAAGCCCCTGGCATAGACGCTCAAAGACAGGAGATGCCAGGGCGCGATGCGGGAGTTTGAGACTATGCTTGCGGAGTGCGAGGCGGTCTTCTTTGTCGGCAATGCTCAGCACCCGCATCACTCCATGCTGGCTGTTGATAATCTGCCGTTCTGAATGTGTCCACCAGACGGCTTGGCAGGCTGTCAGCATCATGACAGGCAAGAGGCATATGGAAAATTTTTTCATATTTTTTCGGTTTATAGTGCCTGGGCTGCGTTTCGTCCGGCAAGGAAACCGGTACTGAACGCGATTTGAAGATTGTAGCCGCCCGTGTCGGCATCCAGGTCCAGCAGTTCGCCGGCCAGATACAGGCCGGGAATCTTTTTGGACTCCATCGTCTTGGGAGAGATTTCACCGGTATGGACCCCGCCTGCGGTCACGACGCAGCGTTCATAGCCGACATAGCCGGCGATCTCGAAGTGCCAGTGCTTAAGGCCGTAGGCAAGGCGCTGCGCCGCATCAAGCCCCTTGGGAATCGCCTCCGGAAAAGAGGTCGGAGCCGTCGCTTCAAAGGCGCGGGCTATGTCACGCGGCAGGAATGCCTCCAAATTTTTGCCTTCCCGGGCCAGTCTGCCCTCGCTTATGCCCGGCTTGAGGTCTATTTCCACCCCTGCGCGGGAGCCGTTTCGCAGGGCATGTACGCATTGGCGGCTCATACGAAAGCCCAGAGGACCCTCCAGGCCGCCGTCAGTAAAGTCGATGTCCCCCTGCTCTTCCCGCACACATACCTTATCTATATATAAGGTAAGCCCGACATTTTTGAGATGGACGCCGCACAGGAGTTTTCCTGTCGTCGAAAGGGGAGTGCTTCGTCCGATGTGCATCGATTTTCCGGCATCGCCCTCTTCTTCTTTATACCCTTTGGGAACCAGGGCTGTCAGGGAGGGGAAAAGCGGAGTGATATCCAGCCCCATCTCCCCGGCCCAGCGCAGTCCGTCACCGCTGGAGCCAGTCGTCGGATAAGAGAGGCCGCCGGTGGCCAGAATCAGACTGCGGCATTGCCAGCGGCTGCCGTCCGTGCAAGTGATGGCAAAGCGGGCTTGATGAGGAGCGCCATCCACCGCATCCGCTTTCGCTCCGTCCGCCGCATCATCCGGCAAACGCAGAATCCCGCAGACTTCTTTGCCGCAGAAAATCCGGGCCCCGCTCCGACGGGCCATCCGCTCCAGGCAATCGACCACATCCGCCGCCCTGTGGGAGGCGGGAAAAGCGCGGTCTCCACGCTCCACGACCGTCTCCAAGCCCTCCTGCTCCATCAATTGCAGCAATTTTCCGGGAGACAACTCATAGAAAGCAGGACGCAAGGGCCGGGGATTGGGATGGACATGGGCTTGAAAATCTTCCCAGTCCTTGACATTGGTCAGGTTGCAACGCCCCTTGCCGGTGAGCATCAGTTTGCGTCCGGGACGAGGCATTTTTTCCAGCACCGCCACACGGATTCCACTGCCGGCCGCACCCGTCGGATTTCCCGCATGCCGGCCGGCCGCACAGGCGGCCATCAGTCCGGCCGGACCGCCTCCGATGACGATGAGGTCGTAAAAAGTCATTATTTTTTCCTTTTTCTGCGCAAATATCGCAAAATTTGTCTATATTTGCAGTCCTTTGACGGAAAAATTGTCAAAGCGTTTCACAAAGCCAGTTTAGCTCAGTCGGTAGAGCATCGCATTCGTAACGCGAAGGTCGTGAGTTCGA
>CAMNQO010000202.1 GCA_946549475.1 uncultured Bacteroidales bacterium | reverse complement strand
TGCGCCTACGCCATCTTTGAGTTCGCCAACACCCTGGAAGGGGACGGAATGGGCGACCTGGGAGGCAACGGCAGCGCCGACTGGTTCGGCCGGGAGACCTTCGGCTCGGATGTGCTGGGCAACCGCATCAGCAACAGCATCTATCTTTCCGAACTGCGCTACGCCCGCTATATCCGCTTCACCTATGTCAACTGCTGGCGTTACGACTACGACGCTTCGCCGAGCAGCACATACAAAGGCGGTTCTCTGGCGGAACTTGACTTCTGGGGTTACAACAAAGAAATTATCTTGCAATGAGAAAAACGCTTCACCTGATCATTGCGGCGGCCCTGCCGGCCGTCCTTCTGCTCTCCGCCTGCACAAAAAAAGCGGCCGGGGACTCCTCCTTCTCCCTGCCTACGGACGGAGAGACCCGCATATTCACCGCCGGACAGAGCCTCAGCCTGCCCTGGGAAGGTGCAAACATCGAAGCCTGCACGGCCAAGCCGCCGAAGGGGTGGTATGCCTCGGTGGACGAGGGCACCATCACCATTGTCGCTCCGTCCCTGGACAACAGTTATACCGCCAGCGGCCAGGTGACCGTCTATGCCCGAGGGACGGATAAAGTGGAATATGTCGTCTATATCCCCGTCCGGACCGAAGCCCGGCTCGCCAAGACAGGCTGGAATATGGTTTATTGCTCATCGGAAGAAGCCGGCAACTACGCCAGCCAGAAATTCACCCGCGAAGACGACCCTTCTTCCTCGATGACCGGCTATGCCAAAGACCTGATTGACGGTTCTTATTCCTCCATCTGGGCCTTCAACTATTCCCAAGGACACAAAGCCCCCTTCTATTTCGTCATCGACCTCGGGGCGGCCAAGACCGTCACGGCGCTGGACATCTACGCCCAGCGGGGCAACAAAAACCTTTCCGACCCGACCAACACCGTCCCCTTCCGCCAGTGCGGAGAGGCTGTCATCGAATTTGCCACCACCCTGACCGGCAACGGCATGGCGGACCTCGGCGGGACGGGAACCGCCAACTGGGGCGACAAACACACCTTCTACCAGGACCGCCTGCCGAATGTCATCCACAATGTCGTTCATCTTGACGCCCCGGTCACGGCCCGCTATCTCCGTTTCCGCTATGTCAAAGGCTACTATGGTGAGACGGATAACACCCCCACCTATACCGGCGGCGCCCTCGCGGAACTGGATGTACTCGGATATTAAAACATGATGGATATGAAAAGTACAGACCTACAGTATGTCTCTCCGGCCATTGCCCGAACGGTGTGGCTTGCCCGGACCGTGCTTTCCGCCAGCAATGCCGCGATGGAAAGCGTAACCAACACCGACATTGACGCTTCCTGGTTTGACGAATAATAAAATTGAAAGATATGAAACACGGATTTTCACTCCTGGCCATCGTGGCCGTTACCTGCCTGCTTTCCTGTGCCAAGGAAAACAGCGAACCCAAGACCGGACCGGTACAACCCGGCACGGTACGCCTGAACATCAGCGCCAGCGCGGAAAACACCAAGACCACCCTCGGCGAAGACATCGAGGGGGTCAGGACCATCAGTTGGGTCAAAAATGACGCCATCAAAGTGATTTACGGCACAGGCAGTTCGGATTATGTCCTGGCCTATGCTGCCGAAAGCGGACTGACAACGACCTTCACGGTGAACGTTCCGGCCACGGCGACCACCCTCTATGCCGTCTATCCGGCCGACGCGCTCGAAGGATTCGACAACGGCGCCATCCGCATCAACGTTCCGGCCAACCAGGACGGACGATTCTCCTCGGCGGGCATCGCCGTGGCGCGCTCCTCCGTCACGAATCCTTCCTTTGCATTCAAGAATGTCTGCGGATATATCCTGACGGACATCAGTGATGAAAACATCCACAAAGTGACCGTCACCTCCGAAGGGCAGGCTCTCTCCGGCATCGTCGCCGTGAGCATTTCCGAGAGTGGTGAACTGACCTACGGAGAGGTGGAAAACGCCTCCTCCTCGGCTTCGGCTTATTTCACTGCGACCGGAGAGCAGATCATCGCCGTCCTGCCGGGCGTTTCCTTTACGGAGGGCGTGCAGGTCGCTTTTGCCAATGCGGAGGGCGATCCCGTCTCTTCCGCCAGCCTCAAAAAGGATTTTACCCTCGGTCGGGGAGCCGTCCTCAACACCGGCAAGATGGATGAAGCGACCACCATCAGTTATTTCGCCTCCGTCGAAGGCGCCGGTACCAAGGACGGTTCGTCCTGGGACAACGCGTGGGGCCTGGAGGAACTCGGAACCTGGCTGGCCACTGAAAACCCTGAAATCCCGACCGGAAAGAAGGCGGATGCCCCGTTCAACATCCTGCTCGCCGCAGGCACCTACTCCATCCCGACGGCCATGACGGTCCCGGCTAAAGGCCGCGATGTCAACCTGACCGCTTCCGGCGAGGTGACCATCACCTGTGCATCCTCCGTCACCGGCACCGTCCTGTACCTGAACGGAGCGGGCAACTTCAGTTTCACCGGCTTTACCTTCAGCGGACACAACGGCAACGGCACCGGCAAGACCTTTATCAACGCGGCCAAGCCCGCCGGGGGCAGCCAGAACCTTTCTTTCATCCGTTGCACCTTCTCCGACAACACCAATACCGGTGTCGGAGCCGGACTGGTCCTCAACAACGGCGGCACGAATGTCGTCCGGGATTGCGTATTTTCCGCCAACAGCGCCGGCGGCGCCCCCGCCCTCAACATCGACTCGGCGGAAACGACCGTCACCCTCTCGGGCTGCCGCTTTGAGAACAATGTCTGCACGAAATACTCCAGCGCGCAGGACAGCGGCACCCTCAAAATCGGCAACGGAACGGTAACGGCGACGGGCTGCACTTTCTCCGGCAATTCCGTCGCGGCTGACGCCAACGGCGGCGGTGCCGCCCTTTGGGTGGACAATGCCGGCAGCCATCCCGTCCTGTTCCAGGATTGCACCTTCTCCGGCAACAGCGTGAAAAACGAGGTCGGCCGGGGCGGCGCCGCCTATCTGACCCGGGGTACGACGACCACTTTCAAAGACTGCACCTTCTCCGGCAACGCCTGCGAGAGCGGTGCAAGGACTTCCTATGGCGGAGCCGTCTGCATCGGCAATTTCAACAAGCACGGAGACAACGACATCGCCGCCACCTTCGACGGCTGCATCTTTGACGGCAACA
>CAMNQO010000201.1 GCA_946549475.1 uncultured Bacteroidales bacterium | reverse complement strand
TCCGCCCGAAGTGAAGGCACGGGTCCGGATATTTCCCAATTCGTAGCCGCCGTCTTCGTTTTCGACAAAGATGTCTTCGATGTCTATCTGTCCCAGCAGTTCCTTGCGTTCGTTGATGTCCAGATCCGTCGTCATGTCCATGCGCACGCGGGAGCGTCCGCGCTTGTCCACGCCCAAGGCTTCCAGGTCGGCGTAACTGATGCCCGCCTTGAAGCGGTAGCGGGCCCCCTGCGCGTCAGCCAGCAGGGTTGCCAGGCCATTGAAATAGAATTTCAAGTTCTCGTCTTCGATGACGGCCGACCCTTCAAAGTCCTTGTCGGCGATGGTGCCCCGGATATCGATCGGCCCGTAGTCGTAGCCCATCAGGCCGATTTTCCCGACGATTAGGCTGTCGATGGCAACGGAACTGTTGAGCGGGTCTTTTTTGTCCAGGCTGGCGTCCAGCGAGCCCAGCAGATCCATTCTTCCCAGGTCATCGCTCCCGCTCAACTGGTCCAGGCGCAGGTCCCGGGCCCGGACTTCGAGGTGGAACTCTCCGTTGCGTCCCGGCTCGACCATCCTGGCTACGGAGCCTTTCAAGTCGATGTGGCCCAGGTCGCTGTCGATGAGGGTGCCCAGGCGGATGTCATTGGGCATGCCCTGGATGCGGGCATCCATGTTGCGGATGGAAAATTTCGGAAGGTCCAGGCGCTGCCGGCCGAAGACGCAGATGATTTTTTCGAGGCTGCCCGCGTCCGCCTGCAGTCCGGTCAGATCGATATCGAAGCGTGTCCGGTCCACGAAGGGGAGGCCGACGGCGTGGGCGTCGAGCCGGACGGAAAATGCGTCGTCCGGCATCCCGACTTCCAGATCCTTGAGGCGGAAATCGCTCACGGTCCCGTCGAAATAGCCGCTCAGGCATACTTTCATCCCTTCCTCACCCGTGATGTCGGAAAAGTAGTCTATGGTGCGCGTGTCCACGACCGTCCGGTCGAGCCGGGCGTACATGCGTACATTGCCCACATAATCGCCAAAGGCCTCCGCACCGTCATAGATCATGCGGAAGAAGGGGAGGCGGGTGTCGCTGTAGCGGTCCCGGATGGTGATGTCTTCCAGGTTGACATACCCTTCGCGGATGTCGAAGCGGGTGCTGACCTGACTGACCTCGATGCCGCATTTCTCGCGGAAAGAGCAGGATTGTAGCTCGCCGCCGACGACCCCGTCCTTGATGGTGAGATCGCGGCCGCGGGCCTTCACGCCGTAGCAGTGGACATCGGACCAGTCAACGCTGCCGGGCTGGTAATCGTGCGCGGCGTAGCGCTTGTAGTTTTTCATCACATAGTCCACATTGTCGAGTTCCACCTTGTCGATGCGGATGGCAAGGCCGGAGATCTTAGGGTCGATGGCATAGGAGACGGTGCGGTCCTTGGACAGATGCAGCATGCGTTCCAGCGAAGTCCGTCCGTCTTCGATGACCAGGCAAAACACGCCGTTCTTGACCTGCGCCCTTTTCACTCTCAGGACGGGCTCGGTGCGCCGGACCAGTTCCCAGAGCGAAAGCCGGACAATGACATATTCGGCGGCAAAGAGCGTATCGCAGGGGCCGGTGCAGCCCTGAAACTTTTCTCGTACTTCCGGAGGCGGGATGTAGGGATGTTTGTCCTCGATGGACAAGTTCTTGATGACGACGGTCGAGAAGGGCTTGAAATGGATTTTATCATAATTGACCTCACCGTCGATGCGCGAAAAGACCCGGTCCACGACATAAGCGGACAAGATGGTTTGCACCCTGGGATTCTGCAGCAGGATGAGGGCCAGTCCCGTCAACAGCAAAATGCTGAGCCCCGTCAGGTACAGGGCCCGGAGGATTTTGACGGGAAGATATTTGTTCTTGGCCATTTAAGTCCGGGTATAATCCTACAAAAATAGCACTTTTGTCGGAAAAATTCAATATCTTTGTGCGAGAAAGAGAGGTTTGGGCATGTCAGACTATATTTTGGGCATAGAATCTTCCTGTGACGACACATCCGCAGCCGTCCTGCAAGGGGAGTACCTGCTGAGCAATGTCATCGCCAGCCAGGATGTACACAAGGCGTATGGCGGTGTCATCCCCGAACTGGCATCCCGTTCCCACCAGTTGAACATCGTGCCGGTGGTGAGTGAGGCTATCCGGCGGGCGGGCATCCGTCCTTCGCAGTTGAGCGCCATCGCTTTTACCCGAGGGCCGGGCCTGCTGGGCTCTTTGCTTGTGGGGACTTCTTTCGCCAAGACCCTGGCGCTGTCGCTGGATTGTCCGCTGGTGGAAGTCAATCACCTGCAAGGTCATATCCTTGCCGGTTTCGTCCGTCAGTACGACAAGCCCGCCCCCGTGCCCTCCTTTCCCTATCTCTGCCTGCTGGTCTCCGGCGGCAACTCGCAGATTGTCCGTGTGGACAGCCCCCTCGAATTTGAAATCCTGGGCCAGACCATCGACGATGCGGTGGGGGAAGCCTTCGACAAATGTTCCAAAATGATGGGCCTGGGCTATCCCGGAGGCCCGGTCATCGACCGCCTCGCCAAACTGGGCGATCCCGACCGTTTCCACTTCGCCAAGCCCCATATTCCCGGGCTGGATTACAGTTTCAGCGGGGTCAAGACTTCGCTGCTGTATTTCGTGCGGGATGAGATGGCCAAAGACCCTTCCTTTATGGAAAATAACAAGGAAGATATCTGTGCTTCTTTTCAGAAGACCCTGATTGACATCCTGATGGACAAACTGGTCAAGGCCGCCCGGCAGACGGGTATCCGCGACATCGCCATCGGCGGGGGGGTCTCCGCCAACAGCGGGCTGCGCGGGCGGATTGTCGCGGAAGGGGAGCGCCGGGGCTGGCGGACCTTCCTGCCGGAGTTCAAGTTTACGACGGACAATGCCGCCATGATTGCGCTGGCCGGATATTATCACTATCTCAACGGGGAGCGCTGCGGCTTGGATGTCGCTCCCGCCTCCCGCGCGGCCGAGTTATGAAACAGATTGAAATAGCCTGCAAGGCGGGCAAGGAACTTACCTCCGCCGAAGTCTTGCCCGTGGCCGCCAAAGCCTTGGGTATCAAGCAAGATGCCGTGGGCACCTGTCAGGTGGTCCGCCGCAGCGTGGATGCGCGGGGGAGCGATATCCTCTACCGTTACAAAATCGATGTTTACCGCCGGGACGAGTCTCCCGAGCCCT
>CAMNQO010000200.1 GCA_946549475.1 uncultured Bacteroidales bacterium | reverse complement strand
TGCTGGCCGAGGTGACGTGGAGCGCGGCTGCAGCTGGCGGCGAGCCTTAGTCTTCTTTACAGGTCTCCGGACCAAGAGCGAAAAAAATTTCCTGCCTTCTTCTCAGGGGGCAGGATTATTTTGTGTCCGGGCCGACGTATGGCGTGGAAGTTTCGCGGAAAATTCTCGGAAGTGGTAAACTTTTGTCCACCTCGGAACGGGCTTCCTGGGCGGTTTGAGTATAGTGGGGGATAATAAAAGAAAATATACACAACTCGTAAAAACTGTGTACGAAATTGTGTATAGACTCTGTAACTTGCTGATTTCAGCGTATTTTGTGGAGCATAGGAGAATCGAACTCCTGACCTTTTGAATGCCATTCAAACGCTCTACCAACTGAGCTAATACCCCGATTGTGGACTACAAAGGTACTGCTTTTTTTTGAAAGTGCAAGTGTTCCGGTCTAATTTTTTGAAAAATTGACCAATGCCACTCCGGCGAAGACCAGCAGGGCGGCGAACAACTGATATGGGTACAGGGATTCGAGGCCGAGTGCGAAAGCGAGAAACATGGCGGTCAGGGGCTGAAGATAGGTATAGACGCTGACGGTGACGGGGCGCAGGTGCTTCTGGGCGACGGGGATGAGGAAATAGGTGATGCAGGTGGCGAGGACGAGATAGGCGACTTGGGCGGCTATGGGAGCGGAGAGGGCTGCGAGGTCGGATCGGGCGAAGGCGCCGGGTGCGAAGGGCATGGTCATCAACGAGGAAAACAGGAACATCCATTTCATCAGGCAGACGACCGGATAGCGCAGGATGAGCGGACGGAACAAGACCAGATACAACGCAAAACTCAGGAGATTGCCCAGCATCAGGAGGATGCCTTCCGGGGCGCTCTGTGCCAATCCGGACGACACGCAGGAGGAACTCTGCATCAACGGGAAAAGCGTCAGCAGGAGCGTTCCGGCCAGACTGAGCGCCACACCGCCGCCAGCGGCCCAGCCAATGCGATCCCGAAGCAGGACGACCGACAAAAAAAGGGTCATCACCGGACTGAGGGTCAGCAGGATGGCCGAATCTGTCGCCGAAGTCACCGGAATGGCTTGAAGAAAGGCGAAATAAGGAAAGAAAAGTCCGAGAAAAGCGGCGGCCATCACGCGCAGGATATCCTTGCGGGCGAGCCGTTCCCGGCGGGTTGTCCGGCCGGCCGCGGCAATGAGCCAGAACAGCAGGGTCGTACCGTATGTCCGGATACATTGGAGCGCCATCGGGGTCAGGTGTCCGTCCCCGGCAATGTTTTTGGCACAGATGATATTGACGCCGAAGAGCGCATAGGCGGCAAAACAGGCCAGATTGCCCATGATCTTCCCGGCTCTGTCAGCCGGTATCGCCGGGGAGGAATGTTGCATGGTCTGTCGCAAGGTCATCGCTTTCTTCTTTCCCGAGGCTCTATTCTTGAAAGGCCTGCAAACCGTTGCGGCCGCCCAGGAGTTTGAAAGCGGTCAGGGCATAGGCGCCAACCAAGGCCGTATTGACCAGCATCTTGAGCCAGAAGCGTCCTTCCTTGAGCATGCCGGCCCCCGTGCCTTCCACGCCCAAAAAATGATCGGCCGGCAGTGACAGGGCGTACACGCCCAACATCACGGCGACGATGGCCCCGAGCCGTTTCCAGTCATAGGGGATGGGATAATACTTCGCCCCGAGCAACGCGCTGATGATGAACATCACCAGATAACTGAGCAGATGCCCCCAGGCGGCCGCGTAGTAAGAATAGAGAGGCATGAACACGACATTGATGACGGTGGTGACCACCAGACCCGCGAGCGTGATCCAGAACGCCATGCGCGTATGGTCGGAAAGTTTGTACCACATCGATACATTGAAATTCATGCCCAGAATCATATAGGCCAGCAACATGATGGGGACCACGCCCAACGCGGAACGGAAATTCTGACCGATGATGAGCCCGATGATATCCAGGTAAAGGATAACGCCCAGGAACACCAGCCCGCAGAAAGCCGTAAACCAATTCATGACCTTCGCATACAGCAACGGAGAATTTTTTTGCTTCGCCCGCTGGAAAAAGAAAGGCTCGGCCGCAAAGCGGAACATCTGGATGAACAAGTTCATGATGACCGCCAGTTTGACGCTGGCCTGGAAGAGCCCCAGGGACGCCCGCCAGGCCTCCGAACCATTGTCGAAGAAACGGAAGAGGATGCGGTCCAGGAAGTCGTTGACAATCCCCGGCAGGGCGGCGATCATCAGGGGCAGGGAATACAGCAGCATCCGTTTGAGCAGCGCATGGTCGAAACGAAAACGCAGCTGCAGCAGCGTAGGCAGCATCATCAGCGCACATACGACGCTGCTGACAAAGATGGCGAAGATGACATAGTCGAAATCCGGCTGTCCCGAGACAAAGAGAGACACCCATTCCGGCTTCCAGGGCGAGAGGAAAAGGAAGAGGTTGACCGCCGTCTCCGTCAGGATCTTGACGGTCTTGATGACGGCAAAGCGCAGGGCCTTGTGCTCGTGTCGCAGTTTGGCAAAAAGGATGGCCGTGACATTGTCCAGAAAGAGCGTGCCAGCCATATAGAAGATACACTTCTCATAGCCCGCATAGCCCAGCGCGGAGGTAATGGGGCCCAAAAAGACCAGCACCAATGCGAGAAAGGCCGAATTGACCGTAAAGACACTGGCCAGAGCGCCCGTAAATACCTTGTTGGTGTCCGCGCCCTCTTCGCTGGCAAAGCGGAAGCAACCCGACTCCAGGCCCATCACCAGCAGCACCTGCAACATCGCGATATAGGCGGACAGTTCGGTCACGACACCGTACTGTCCGGGCATGAGTACGCGGGTGTAGATGGGGACGAATGCAAAATTGATAATCCGGGCCAGAATCGTACTCAACCCGTATATCGCGGTCTCTCCCGCCAACTTTTTCAACGCATTGGCCATTCGACAAAATATAATCCGGACGCAAATATACAAATTTTGCCTGCGCCAGGATGGCTTTCCCCTTAGATTTTGTTTATTCCAAGGAATATTCTATTTTTGCGACTTAATTAGGTTTCATGAGCAGCGTTCACGCATACTGCCCCTTTTTGTCGGCCCTTGTCCTGTGGGGGCTGGCAATCTTTGCCGGTATGCCGGTCCATGCTTCCGCCCAATCCCTGGCCGGGACAATGGCGGGAGGGACCGTGCGGGGCGAAGTCC
>CAMNQO010000199.1 GCA_946549475.1 uncultured Bacteroidales bacterium | reverse complement strand
CGGGTTTGGTAATCTTGACCCCGGCATCCATGAGGGCCAGGCAGCCGCCGCAGACGGAAGCCATCGAGGAGGAGCCGTTGGACTCGAGAATATCGGACACGACGCGTACGGCATAGGGATTTTCGGGGGCCATCGGGATGACGGGCTTGAGGGCACGCATCGCCAGATTGCCGTGACCCACTTCACGACGGCCGACACCGCGCTGGGCCTTGGCCTCGCCGGTGGCGAAAGGCGGGAAATTGTAGTGCAGGACAAACTGGTCTTCCTTCTGGATGAGCACTTCGTCGCGCTCCTTCATATCCTGTTTGGTACCGAGGGTGACGGTGGCCAGGGACTGGGTCTCGCCACGGGTGAAGATGGCGCTGCCGTGGGCATAGGGCAGATAATCCACTTCGCACCAGATGGGACGGACCTCGGCGGTCTGACGGCCGTCGAGACGGATGCCCTCATCGAGGATGAGGTTGCGCATCGCTTCTTTCTCGATGGCGTGGTAGTAACGGGACACCATCGCAGCCTTGGCTTCCTGCTCCTCTTCGCTGAGGGTCGCCAGGAAATCGGCCTTGATGGCGGAAAAGCCGTCTTCACGCTCGTGTTTGGGCTTGGCCGCCTTGGCGAGCGCATAGCATTTGTCGTAGCAGAACTCACGGACAGCCTGCCTGAGGGCCTCGTCTTCCTCGTCGTGGGGATAGTCGCGCTTGACATCGTTGCCGAGTTCGGTGCAAAGTTCTTTCTGCACCAGACACTGCTTCTTGATCTCTTCGTGGGCAAACTTGATGGCCTCGAGCATATCGTGTTCGCTGACTTCTTTCATCTCGCCCTCGACCATCATGATATTTTCATAAGTGGCGGCGACCATCAGTTCGAGGTCGGCCCTCTCCATGTCGGAGAAAGTCGGGTTGATGACGAACTGACCGTCGATGCGGGCCACGCGGACCTCGGAAATGGGACCGAGGAAGGGAATGTCGCTCGTCGCAAGGGCGGCGGAAGCGGCCAGTCCGGCCAGGGCGTCGGGCTGGACATCCTTCTCGGCGGAGATGAGGTTTACATTGACAAATACTTCCAGATGGAAATCATCCGGGAACAAGGGACGCAGGGCGCGGTCCACCAGCCGGGAAATCAGAATCTCATAATCAGAGGACTTCCCCTCCCTCTTCATGAATCCGCCGGGGAAACGTCCGGCAGCATAATACTTCTCTTTGTAGTCCACTTGCAGGGGCATGAAGTCCGTCCCCTCCTTTACTTCTTTCGCGCAAGTGACGGTCGCCAGCAACATCGTGCCGCCCATCTTGACCACGACGGAACCGTCAGCCTGTTTGGCCAGTTTTCCCGTCTCGATCTCGATGACCCGTCCGTCGGACAATTCAATCTTCTTGGTAATAACGTTCATCTTCTCTTGTCGTTTTCGTACTTAACTTCTTTTTAATGAAAAGGGGGGCTCCCCGCCGATGCGGCCGACAGTCCCCCTTGACCATTTTCATATTTTCCCTATCGGCGGAGGCCCAGCTCCTTGATGATTTTTCTGTATCTCTCGATGTCGGTGGACTTGAGGTAATCAAGCACACTGCGGCGCTTACCGACCAGACGAAGGAGACTGCGGCGCGTGACCATGTCCTTCTTGTTTTTCTTCACATGCTCGGTAAGGTGAGCGATACGGTAGGAAAATAAGGCAACTTGACTCTCCGGAGAGCCGGTGTCCGTATTAGACTTCCCGTACTTCGCGAAAATCTCTTGCTTTTTCTCGGGTTGCAGATATTCTGCCATAATTGAAAAAGAATTAGATTGTTTGACATATCTTTACTCCACCGCGGAATAAAGTGCGCAAAGGTAAGAAAAATTCTTGATTGTTGAAAACTTTTTGTCAGTGAAGACCGTAAAACCGAAGAAAATTCATATTTTTGCACGATTTTAAGCAAACTTAAACCACACCGGGAATGAAACAAGGGTTTGACAATGACAAGTATCTGAAAATCCAGTCCGAACACATCAAGGAGCGCATCGCCCAGTTCGGAGACAAATTGTATCTCGAATTCGGCGGAAAACTCTACGACGACAACCACGCCAGCCGCGTACTCCCGGGATTCCATCCGGACAGCAAACTCCAGATGCTGCTCCAACTCAAAGACGACTGTGAAATCGTCATCGTCATCAGCGCCGCCGACATCGAGCGCAACAAGGTGCGCAGCGACCTGGGCATCACCTATGACATGGATGTCCTGCGCCTGCGGGAAGAATTTGAGAAAAGAGGCCTGCTCGTCGGCAGCGTCGTCATCACCCACTACAACGGCCAGGCCAGCGCCAAGGCCTACAAAGACCGCCTGCGCAGGATGGGCATCAAAGCCTATTATCATTATACGATTGAAGGTTATCCCAACAATGTGGCCCTGATTGATTCAGAAGAAGGTTTCGGCAAAAACGACTATGTGGAGACGACCCGTCCCCTGGTCGTGGTGACCGCCCCCGGTCCGGGCAGCGGCAAGATGGCGGTCTGCCTGAGCCAACTCTACCAGGAGCACAAACGCGGCATCAAGGCCGGCTATGCCAAATTCGAGACATTCCCGATCTGGAACATTTCCCTCAAACATCCCGTCAACATCGCTTACGAAGCGGCCACGGCCGATCTGAACGACATCAACATGATCGACCCCTTCCACCTGGAAGCCTACGGCCAGACCGCCGTCAACTACAACCGGGACATCGAAATCTTCCCGGTCCTGAACGCCCTGTTCGAGGGCATCTACGGGGAGAATCCGTACAAGTCCCCCACGGATATGGGCGTGAACATGGCCGGTTACTGCATGTCTGACGAAGAAGCCTGCCGCCAGGCCGCCAAAGATGAAATCATCCGCCGCTACTACGCCGCCCTGAACAAGATGGCGGACGGAGAGACCAACGACAGCGAAGTCAACAAAATCGCCCTTTTGATGAAGCAGGCGGGCATCAGTACCGAAGATCGCAAGACTACGGTCGCCGCCGCCAGGCGCAAAGAAGCGAGCGGTGTCGCATCTTCGGCCATCGAACTGCCCGACGGCACCATCATCACGGCGGAGACCAGCCCCCTGCTCGGTCCCAGCGCCGCCCTCATCATCAATGCGGCCAAGTACCTGGCCGGCATCAGCCACGAGGTCAAACTCCTCCCGCAGGAGATGATCGAGCCCATCCAGAAGACCAAGGTCACCTACCTGCACGGGCACAACCCCCGCCTGCACACCGACGAAGTACTCGTCGCGCTGGCTGTTCTCAGCAC
>CAMNQO010000198.1 GCA_946549475.1 uncultured Bacteroidales bacterium | reverse complement strand
TGTGCTGTGGCTGGACTGCCAGCTGGATGCGCATTTTGTCAACCTGCTGGAGGGAAAACTGGAGAAATGCAGCATCGTCCGGGTGGACTCCGACAGCGTGGACAAACTCATCAAGAAGGAGGAAGATGCCAAAGTGGAGATGGACGAGGCGCAGCGTGCCGACCTCAGCGCGCTTTTCGAGGCGGTCCTGCCTTCCGACAACCGTTATTTCGTCCAGCCTGTGAAATGGGGGGCCGATGCGGATGCCGTGCTGTTGACCCAGGATGAGTTCATGCGCCGTTACCGTGAGATGAGCGCCCTGGGCGGAGGCATGAATTTCTACGGCGAGATGCCTGCTTCTTATACGGTCAATGTCAATGTGGACCACCCTTTGATCGACAAGATTCTCAAGGAAGAGGCGGCGGGCGTGCCGGCGGCCGAGATTGTGGCCGACGCTCCCGAAAAGGCCGGTGACGATGAGAAGAAGGCGGTACAGGAGAAGAAGGATGCGGCGGCCGCCGCACACAAAGAGGCGGTGCAGGCCTATGCCCGTGGCAATCAACTGCTCTCCCAACTCTGCGACCTGGCCCTGCTGGCATCCGGTATGTTGAAAGGCAAAGCGCTCTCCGACTTTATCGCCCGGAGCCGGAAAGTCGTCGAAGACGCCTATTTGAAATAAATTTTGCCCGGAACACGATTCTGACTTGCAATAATATTGTTGCCATCCCAAAAAATTTAGTACTTTTGTAGGATTTTAGGCGATGCCTGAAATCCTACTTTTGGCAAATTGCTAAATTATAATAGTCTAAATCTATGGTTTATTCAAATGAAGTGCAGCACATGTGCTGCGTGCAGAAAGGTCCCAATCACGGACCGGCTCCCATTCCTGAAGAGGGCAAATGGGTCAAAGCCAAAGAAATAGCCGACATCTCCGGCTTTACGCACGGTATCGGCTGGTGCGCCCCCCAGCAGGGTGCCTGCAAGTTGAGCCGCAATGTCAAGGACGGCGTCATCGTCGAAGCCCTGGTGGAGACCATCGGCTGCTCCGGTATGACCCATTCCGCCGCGATGGCTTCCGAGATCCTTCCCGGCAAGACCATCCTCGAGGCGCTCAATACCGACTTGGTGTGCGATGCCATCAACACCGCCATGCGCGAACTCTTCCTCCAGATTGTCTATGGCCGTACCCAGTCCGCTTTCTCGGAAGGAGGTCTGGTGGTCGGTGCCGGCCTGGAAGACCTCGGAAAAGGTCTCCGCAGCCAGGTGGGTACGCTCTATGGTACGCTGGCCAAAGGTCCCCGTTACCTCGAACTCGCCGAAGGTTACATCAAGACCCTGGCCTTGGATGAGAACGACGAGATCTGCGGCTATGAATTTGTCCATCTCGGCAAATTCATGGAGCAGGTGAAAAAAGGCGTGGATGCCAATGAAGCGCTGAAAGCCGTCACCGGCACCTATGGCCGTTTCAGCAAAGAGGCCGGAGCCGTGAAATACATTGACCCCCGTAAAGAATAGGAGACCCAAGCCATGATCAGAGAAGTCAAATTCGAAAGCCAGGACCGCCGGATCAAACAGATCCTCGCCGCCCTCAATGCCAACGGCATCGCTTCCATCGAAGAAGCCAACGAAATTTGCGAAAAATACGGGCTGGATCCCTATAAGACCTGTGAGGAGACGCAGCCCATCTGCTTCGAGAACGCCAAATGGGCCTATGTGGTAGGCTCCGCCATCGCAATCAAGAAAGGCGTGAAGACGGCCGCCGAAGCCGCCGAAGCCATCGGTATCGGCCTGCAATCCTTCTGCATTCCCGGCTCCGTCGCCGACGACCGCAAGGTCGGTCTGGGCCACGGCAACCTCGCCGCGATGCTGCTCCGTGAGGAGACCAAGTGCTTTGCCTTCCTGGCCGGTCACGAGTCTTTCGCCGCCGCCGAAGGCGCCATCAAGATTGCCGCCAAGGCTGACAAAGTCCGCAAGGAGCCCCTCCGCTGCATCCTCAACGGTCTCGGCAAGGATGCCGCCCAGATCATCAGCCGCATCAACGGCTTCACCTATGTGCAGACCCAGTTCGACTATTTCACCGGCGAGTTGAAAGTCGTCCGTGAAATCGCCTATTCCAACGGTCCCCGCGCCAAGGTCAAATGCTACGGTGCCGACGATGTCCGCGAAGGTGTCGCCATCATGTGGAAAGAAGGCGTGGATGTGTCCATCACGGGCAACTCCACCAACCCGACCCGTTTCCAGCACCCGGTGGCCGGTACTTACAAGAAAGAGCGTGTGCTCGCCGGCAAGCCTTATTTCTCCGTCGCTTCCGGCGGTGGTACGGGCCGTACCCTGCATCCGGACAACATGGCCGCCGGTCCCGCCTCCTACGGCATGACCGACACGATGGGCCGTATGCACTCCGACGCCCAGTTCGCCGGCTCTTCCTCCGTGCCCGCCCATGTGGAGATGATGGGCTTCCTCGGTATCGGCAACAACCCGATGGTGGGCTGCACCGTAGCCTGCGCCGTGGATGTCGCTACAGTTCTGGCCAAGTAAGTTGCAATTTCACAAAAAAGTAAAGAAAAAGAAAAACTTTTCTTGACTTTTTGACTTTTTCCCAAAGGACGCCCTATCTTCGGGGCGTTCTTTTTTTGATTGTGCGTATGAAACAACTGTGTTTTTTGTGTCTGCTTCTGGCGGCCCTTTCCTGTGACTGGCTTAAAGAGGAGGAAAGGGCCGGGGCGGCAGGGGAGGCCTTTGCTTTCGATACGACCGCTGCCTGCTCCGTTGCCCGGGCCCGTCTGCGTATCGGAGAGAAGAAAGTCTGCGTGCGCGGCTACATCGTGGGCGGCGACTTGAAGCAGGGGCCGGACGGCATCCGGCTAGAGGCCCCCTTTACGGCCGCCACCAACCTGGCCCTCGCCGATTCGACGGACATTCCCGGCAAGCAGGCCTGTCTCTCCGTCCAACTGCCCGCCGGTGCCGTGCGGGAGGCGCTCAATCTGGTGGATCACCCCGAACGGCTGGGCACGAAAGTGTGGTTGCGGGGGGATCTGGTCAGCGCTTATTTCGGCCTGACGGGACTGAAAAATGTGACGGATTTTGCTTGGGAAATGCCTTGATTCCTGCCAATTTGTCAGTGCTGCCGGAGACTTGGGCCTCTGGCACAAGTTTCGTTATCTCCCTTTGCGTCCGGTCAAAAATGACGGACGGAAGACAAAACTGAAACAAATAAAAAAGAAGAATATTATGGGAAAAATCATTGGAATTGATCTCGGTACTACCAAC
>CAMNQO010000197.1 GCA_946549475.1 uncultured Bacteroidales bacterium | reverse complement strand
GCGCTTTTGAGGGACGGAAAGCCGTCGGCCGCTCCGCCCTTTCCTATGCGTGGTCTGCATTGCAGGGTGTCCGCATCGAAGTCGAACTGGCCGGGGAGGCCTCTCTGGTGACTCCGTCGGCTTCGCTCGAGGATGTGGATTTCTCAACGGGTGAGACCTTCTCCCTGGTTTGCAGGGATGAATCTACTTCCACGCTGCGCACTTATGTCATTTCTGCCTTTCCGGCCGATGTGGCGACCCTGTCTCCCGACTGGACGGATGTAACGCATACATCCCCGTGGAACACGGCGGTCCTTTCGGACTATGCCCGTATCTATCAGACGACGGAACTGTACGGCTATGAAGGCAATGTGGGGTATCTCTATACCCTTCCCGCCGGGAATGTGCAGATGAAGGTCCTCGAAAAATGGGCGCATCTCGGCGGCCAGAGCAACATCTCCAGTGTGGTGCGTTCCGAGCGTGAGTGGACATTGTTCCTTCCGTCCCAAGGCCCCAAGGTCTGGAAACTCTCCCCGAGCGGCGAAGAGGTTTATTATTCTCCGCTGGCCTACGGACCGGACGGGTCGCAAACAACGCGGCCTTTGCGTGAAGAAGGTTTCGGTGGAAAACGCGAAAGCGGTATGTATGCGCCGGCCATCGGGATCCGGGACGGCCGGGTCGGCATCCGTCCGGCTGCAACCAAGGCCGATGGTAAACTCTATGCCTATAGCGATGCCAAGGGCGAAGGCGAGGCTTTGTGGGATGCGGAATGTGCTTTCGGCGGTCTGTTCCAACTGGTCAGGAATGGACAGTCCCTCATCACCTCGGATACGGACCGTTCCTACGAGGAATACAACGAACAATGCCGCCGTTATACGACGATGTACCAGAATCTGGATTATACCTGGGCTTATGGCCCGGTGACGAGATGGGATCAACTTCGTACCGGCCGCTTCCTAATTGGCTGTACCGCGGACGGCGGCCTGATGGTGCTGGGCATCGAGAAATTCGTCAACACCCACAATCAGGGCCAAGACACGGATTCCGGCAAAAACGGCAACACGGATGCGGACCGCCGCGGTCTCAATTTCTATGAGGCCGGCAGTCTGATGCGTGACCTGGGATGCAGCGATGTGATGACCCTCGAAGATTTGAACTGGTGCTTCGGCATCCTTCAGGACGGCACCGACCGGGGGCTCGACTTTTTCAAGACCAACCGCCGGTACAACTTCCAGTCGCCGGGCTGTCCGCAAAGAGAAGAAAACAATGAACTTTCCAACCTTGCAATCGTATGTTTCAAATGAAAAATTTATTCTGCCTGTTGGCGGTACTGACCGCTTTGGTCGCCGGCTCTGACCGTATGTTCGCGCAAGCAACGCGCCAGATCAGCGGCACGGTGACAGACCCTTCCGGAGCGCCCGTCGCCGGTGCATCCGTTATCGTTCCCGGAACAGCGACCGGTGTCATTACGGACTTGAACGGAAAATACACCCTCACGCTCGCTGTTTCCATCCTTGAAATAGAAGTTCTCAGCATCGGATACATTTCCCAGACCGTTACGCTGGGCGCGGCCTCCGTATATGATGTTGTCCTGACGGAGGATGCCGAGCGGCTGGAAGAGGTGGTGGTCGTCGGCTACGGCGTGCAGAAGAAAATCAACCTTACCGGCGCAGTCGCGTCGATGGACTTTGACAAAGAGTCCACCTTCTCCCGTCCGATGACCAATGCCACCTCTGTCCTGGCGGGCGCTATGCCCGGCCTGAGTGTCCTGCAAGGCTCCGGAAATCCGTACTCGGAAGGCTATACGCTGCGGATCCGGGGTACGGGTACGCTCAATTCGGCCGGCCCCCTGGTCCTGGTCGATGGTATGGAACAGGGCCTGGGCAATGTCAATCCGGCCGACATCGCTTCCATCACCGTCCTCAAAGATGCCGCCTCGTGCGCCATTTATGGCAACCGGGGAGCCAACGGCGTCATCCTCGTCACCACCCGGCGAGGCTCCGAGGGCAAGATGAGCGTGTCCTTCGATGCTACGCTTTCCTATGATCGACCGTTCAAAGTCATCCACACGGTGTCCGATTATGCGACCTATATGGAACTGATGAACGAGTCTTCCCTCAATATCGGCGGTTCGCTGCTCTTCGCCCAGTCCACCATCGACGAGTGGCGGGCGGCCAAGGCCGATCCTTACGGACGTGCCGAAAGCGGGTATTACAATTACATGGCTTACCCCAACACGGACTGGTGGGATGTCATCTACCGGGACAATCTGATGCAGAAATACAGCCTGACGGTCAGCGGGAAGGACAAGCGTGTCGGCTATAATGTGTCCATGTCCTACATCAACCATCCCGGCATCATCGAAAACTCGGGTTACAAACGCTATTTCGCCCGTGTTGATGCGTACGGCGACATCACCCGTTGGCTGCGGGTGGGCGGCCGTTTCTGGGGCTATCATACCGACCAGCAGCGGGCGGAATTGAGTATTCTCACCTCGCTGAGCGGCCAGAAACTCGTTCCCGGCATCTATCCGTATTCCCATGCGCTCAGCCTGTACGGCGCACCGGAAGCCAACGAGGAAGACCCGCAGAGCCATAATGCGTTGTGGGATATGAATACAGCCTCCGGCTATACCAAGAATACGCAGGCCTTCATCGATATGTATGCCCAGTTCCGCTTTTTCAGGCACTTCGTCTGGAAGACGGACTTGTACTACAAAGATTACCGTCAGGAAGAGCAGGCCGTTGACAACGGTTACGGGAAATACAGTTTCCGCAATGACTCTTATATCATCCCGATCGCGGATCCCGCCGAACTCTATTCTTATATGTACAACAAGCGGGAAAACCAGATCAAACTGTCGAGCGTGCTCAATTACAACCAGACGGTGGGCAGGCACGACATCGGAGCCCTGCTGGGGTATGAGACGGAACATTTCATGTATTCGGATTTCAATTCGAGAAAGCGTGGATTGCAGGACCCCTCCATCGGAGATCTCAACGCCGTGGCCGAGCCCTACTCCTCTTCCGGCTACCATACCGAATATGCGTCCCGTTCCTTCTTCGGAAGAGTCAACTACACCCTCCTCGGAAGGTATATCTTCGAAGTGTCCGCCAGGTACGACGGTTCGTCAAAGTTCCCCTCCGACTCCCGCTGGGGCTTCTTCCCCTCAGGCTCGCTCGGATGGAGGATTTCCGAAGAACCCTGGATGAAATGGAGCCGAAGGGTTATCGACAACCTGAAGGTCCGCGGCAACTACGGTGCGCTCGGCAATGCCAACATCAGTG
>CAMNQO010000196.1 GCA_946549475.1 uncultured Bacteroidales bacterium | reverse complement strand
GCGCACCAGGCGGCCATTTCCTCCTTGGCGATGCTTCCGTCCGGGATGTGGATGTTTTCTTTCCTGATGTCCACCTGGTCGAGGAGTTCTTCGCGGAGCCGGCGGTTGCGGCTCTGGGCCGCCTGCGGGTCGATGGGGTAGTATTCGTCGATGGAATAGATTTCGACATGGGCGAAGGAGAGCGCGCCGGCTTTGTATCGGGCGACCAGTTCGCGATACAGGAACAGGGGCGTCTTGCCCGTGGACAGGCCCAGGCGGAAAGGACCGTCTTTCTTTTCGGCTACCGCCTTTACGATTTCATCGGCGATGGCCCGGCAGGCATCGTCGGACTCGGCGAAAATTTCGGCCGGGATGTGTTCATAAGTGTGCAGGATGTCGGATGAGATGCCGTCCAGGATCAGGCCGCCATCTTCTTCAAGGGTAAAATGTTTATTCTCCATATCGTGTATGGTATTAAATTCAGCAAACGCAAATTTAAGGAATTTTTGTTGTTCTTGAAATAAAAGTTGTAAATTTGTCCTTTCGGGGAACAGGTAGTTTCCCGGTATAACAAATTAATAACATTATGAAGACTATTTGTAAATTGAGTTTGCTGGCGATGGTTCTGACTTTCGTCGTCTCCTGCGCCGACGGTCCCCGCTATGCCAACCGTGCGGAAAAAATCATGGCGGAAATGAACAATCCTGCTTCTGACTATGTCCTGGTCGCCTGCCACCGGGGCGATTGGCGCAATTATCCCGAAAATTCCATCCCGGCCATCGAGTCCGTCATCCGGATGGGTGCCGACATCGTCGAACTGGATGTCAAAATGACGAAGGACAGCGTGATCGTCCTCAGCCACGACAGGAATGTGCGCCGCTGCACCAACTGGAAAGGCGAGCACGGGAGCGGCGTGGACAAGTTGACCCTGGACGAAATCAAAGCCCTCAAACTCAAACGGGCGCACGGCGTGACCACCGACTCCCTGCGCATGCCCACCCTCGAAGAGGCTTTTCTCGTCTGCAAGGACCGCATCCTCATCAACATCGACCAGGGCTTCCAATACTATGATCTGATCATGCCCGTCGCGGAGAAAGTTGGCATCACCAGGCAGTTGCTCATCAAAGGCGGCAGCGCCGTGGACTATGTCAACGCCAAGATGAACCAATATCCCGAGAAGATGATGTACATGCCCATCGTCAGTCCCAAGAAGGATTCCTGCCGGGCACTGAAGAGTTTCATCGAAGCGGGCAAGGCCAATCCGGCCGACAAGCCCATCGCCTACGAACTCTGCTATGGCAAGGAATGTTCTCCGGCCGACTATCAGGAAGCCGTGGATCTGGTCCGGGAGGCCGGCTCCCGTGCCTGGGTCAATACGCTCTGGGCTTCGCTCAGCGGCCTGGGTTATGATGACGATGCCGCTTTCGATGCTTTCCAGAAGACCGGTTCGCCCGCTCCCGTGTACGGCGAGATTCTCAAGACCGGCGTGTCCATGATTCAGACCGACCGTCCCGAATTGCTGCTGAACTATCTCCGCAGTGTCGGCCGTCACGATTAGAATAGTCGCAGAGTACATCCGACCGTTAAAACTTATGAATGCACTCTTTATCTGCGTTCCAGTCGCATCCTTACTGGCGCTGTTGTTCGCTTTCCTTTTCTTCCGTCAGATGCGCAAGGAGGATGAAGGCACTCCGACGATGCGTCAGATTGCACAGTATGTGCGAGAAGGCGCAATGGCCTATCTCAAGCAGCAATACAAAGTCGTGGTCATCGTCTTTGCCGTGCTGGCCGTGTTTTTCGCTGTCCTGGCCTATGGCTTCGGCGTCCAGAATCCCTGGGTCCCGTTCGCTTTCCTGACCGGCGGTTTCTTCTCCGGCCTGGCGGGTTTTGTTGGCATGAAGACCGCGACCTACGCATCCGGCCGTACGGCCAACGCCGCCCGCCGCAGCCTCAATTCCGGCCTGAAGGTCGCTTTCCGCAGCGGTGCCGTGATGGGGCTGACCGTCGTCGGTCTCGGTCTGCTGGACATCGCCCTGTGGTATTGGGTGCTCCAGTTTTTCTATCCCGCAACCGATGCCCATAATCTCGTGATCATCACCACGACGATGCTGACTTTCGGAATGGGTGCTTCCACCCAGGCCCTCTTCGCCCGCGTGGGCGGCGGCATCTACACCAAGGCTGCCGATGTGGGGGCCGATATCGTAGGCAAGGTCGAGAGCGACCTGCCCGAGGACGATCCGCGCAACCCGGCCACCATCGCCGACAATGTGGGCGACAATGTGGGCGATGTCGCCGGTATGGGCGCCGACTTGTATGAATCTTACTGCGGCTCCATCCTCTCTACGATGGCCCTCGGTGCTTCCGCTTTCTATGCGCTCGGACCCGGGATGCAGACCCGGGCCATTCTGGCACCCATGCTCATCGCGGCCGCCGGCGTCATCCTGTCGGTCGTGAGTATTTTCACCGTGCGCACCAAAGAGGGTGCCGGCATGGGACAGTTGCTCAAGAGCATGAGTTTCGGCACCAACCTGGCCGCCATCCTCAGCGGACTGGCGACTTTCGGCATCCTGGCCCTCGTGTTCGGGACGGACAACGGCGACTGGTGGCATTTCGGCTGCTCGGTCGTCTCGGGCCTGCTTGCCGGCGTGCTGATCGGAAAGGCGACCGAATACTATACCTCCCATTCCTACAAGCCTACCCAAAAACTTGCGGAGGCCTCCAAGACCGGGCCGGCCACGGTGATTATCAACGGTGTGGGACTGGGTATGGTCTCGACGGCCGTTCCCGTCGTCGCCATCGTCTGCGCCATCGTGCTGTCCTACCTGTTCGCCATCGGCTTTGACGTGCAGAACATGATGACGGCCGCCAGCCTGTCCAAAGGCCTGTACGGCGTTGCGATTGCGGCGGTCGGCATGCTTTCCACCCTGGGAATCACCCTTGCGACGGATGCGTACGGACCTATCGCCGACAATGCCGGCGGCAATGCGCAGATGAGCGAACTCGACCCCGAAGTCCGCGAGCGCACGGATGTGCTGGATGCCCTCGGCAATACCACGGCGGCAACCGGCAAAGGTTTTGCCATCGGCTCCGCAGCCCTGACGGCGCTGGCCTTGCTGGCTTCCTATATCGAAGAGATTAAAATAGCGCTTCACCGTACGGGTGAGATGGTCAGCGGCCTGGCCGGAGAAATCAGTGCCGCCGATGCCTCCATCCTCGACATCCTTCATAATTATAATGTGTCCCTGATGAATCCTACGGTACTGGCCGGCATTTTCATCGGCTCGATGATGGCCTTCCTCTTCTGCGGTCTGA
>CAMNQO010000195.1 GCA_946549475.1 uncultured Bacteroidales bacterium | reverse complement strand
AAATGTGTATCTTTGCACGATGAAAGGCCCGGCCGCTTTTGGCGGGTCTTGCGAAAAGGACAGACACTATGACGATTCAAATGCAAGAAAAACAAATCCCGGTCCTGCTGCTGACCGGCTACCTCGGAAGCGGCAAGACTACCCTCCTGAACAATATCCTCGCCAATAAGAAAGGAATCAAATTCGCCGTCATCGTCAATGACATCGGCGAGGTGAACATCGACGCCGACCTGATTGAGAAAGGCGGCATCGTGGGCCAAAGCGACGACAGCCTGGTCGCCCTGCAGAACGGCTGCATCTGCTGCACCCTGAAGATGGACCTGGTCAACCAACTGGCCGAACTGACCTCCCTGCACAAATTCGACTACATCGTCATCGAGGCCAGCGGCATCTGCGAGCCGGCCCCCATCGCCCAGACCATCTCCACCCTGCCGCAACTGGCGCCCGCCTGTCTGATGGAAGAAATGCCCTATGTGGACAGCATCGTGACCGTGGTGGATGCCCTGCGGATGCGGGACGAATTTGATAGCGGCGCCGCCCTTCAGAAAGAGGACATCGAAGACGACGACCTCGAACGGCTGGTCATCGAACAGATCGAGTTCTGCAACATCGTCCTGCTCAACAAGGCATCCGAGGTCTCTCCCGAAGAACTGGGCAAGTTGCGCGCCATCGTCAAAAGCATCAACCCGCAGGCCCGGATCCTGGAATGTGACTACGGCCGGATCGACCTCGATGAAATCATCTATACCGGCCTGTTCGACTTCGACCGCGTGGCCACCTCCGCCGCCTGGATTGCCGAGATTGAAGGCCACGACGAGGACGAGGACGACGATGATGATGACGGACACGAGCACGAGCATGAGCACGGACACGGGCATCATCACCATCACCACGACGAAGGCGAAGCCCTGGAATACGGCATCGAGACCTTCGTCTATACCCGCCGCGAGCCCTTCGACATCAACAAGTTTGACAATCTGGTGGCCCGGAAATGGCCCAAGAACATCATCCGCGCCAAGGGCATCTGCTATTTTTCAGACGAGCGCGACAAATGCTACCTCTTCGAGCAGGCCGGGCGCCAGATGGCCTTGAAGGATGCCGGCTGGTGGTTTGCGACGATGGAGCCGGAACAACTGGAACAGATGATGGAGCGCGACGCCAAACTGCGGCGTGACTGGGACCCCTTATACGGCGACAGGATGGTGAAACTGGTATTTATCGGACAACATCTCGATAAATCCGCACTCACCACCCTGCTCGATGACAGCCTGGCCGGTTAGCGGCCGGACTATTTGGTCGCCTTGTCGAGTTGTTTCTTGGCTTTCTGGCTTTCTTTCAGCGCTTTCTTGGCAGCATCGACTTCCTTCTTGGCCTCACGCAGTTCCTTTTCGTTCTGCTGGATGGACTTTTTCTCGTCCTGAATCTTCTTGTTGGTCTCCTTGATGGACTTGTCGTAGTCCTTGACCTTGGCCTGGGCTGACTTCACGCGCTTTTCGGCGTCGCCGATTTCGGCCTTGCTCTCCTTCAGTTGTATTTTCTCCTCAGCATCAAGACCGTCGGACTTCATCAGTTTTTCGGTCGTCTTGTAAGCATCCTTGAGCGCCTTGACTTCCGCCTGATAACTTTTTACTTTCTCCCGGGCCTCCTTTTTCAGGGTTTTCAAATCTTTGATGCGGGACTGGGAACGGGAAATGGCATCCTTGCTGCGGTCATTCTCGCGCTTGACCTTTTTCTCGACATCATCCTTCTTCTGCTGGGCTTTATCCAGATTTTCCTGATGCTGGGCAATGGTCTGCTCCAACATTTCCTTGGTATCGTCCTGCGCAGACACAGGAGACGCCATCAGCGCACAAAGGGCGCAAAGGGTAAAGAGTTTTTTCATTTTATCAAAAGTTTAATCCTTTTCCTGTCGGGAATGCAAAATTAAGAAAATAAATCCAAATTGTGTATCTTTGCAGAAAATAACGGAAAATTATGAAAAAAACTTGGTTGATTATCCTGGCCGTCGTCGCCGTGATTGTCGTATGGAGCGTCGGTGTTTACAATTCGCTCGTCAGCAAGGACGAGGCCGTCAAGACCGCCTGGTCACAGGTGGAAAACAACTATCAGCGCCGCGCTGACCTGATTCCCAATCTGGTCGCCACGGTCAAAGGCTACGCCCAGCACGAGCAGCAGACGCTTGAAGGCGTGATGGAAGCCCGAGGCAAGGCGATGGGACTGAGCGGCGGCAACCTCAGCGAAGAAAGCGTCGCAGCTTACGGCAAAGCCCAGGGTGAAGTCAGCGCCGCACTGAACCGCCTGCTGATGGTGGCCGAGAACTATCCCGACCTCAAGGCGAACGAGAACTTCCTGGACCTGCAGGCCCAGTTGGAGGGTACGGAAAACCGCATCGCAGAGGCCCGCAGGGCCTTCAACGAAGCGTCCAAGGACTACAATGTCTTCGTCCGCCGCTTCCCCAACAACATCTGCGCCGGGATGTTCGGCTTCTCCCAGAAGGGATATTTTGAGGCGGAAGAGGGCGCCAGGACCGCTCCCAAGGTCGAGTTCTGAGTCCCGTGACCGTTTTCAGCCCTATTCGCAGGACGGCGCTTCCGCTGTGCCTTGCACTTGTGTGCCTGCTGGGAAGCCTCCCCTTGCAGGCCGGACTTTTTGACGGATGGCAAAAGGGAGACGGCCTGCCGGAGCCTCCCGACCCGCCCCGGCTGGTCAATGACATGGCCGGCGTGCTGCCCTCCTTCCAGCGAGACTCGCTGGAACGGGTGCTGGTGGACTTCGACCGCAACACCTCCAACCAGATCTGCGTCGTGACGGTCTCCACGCTCGGCGACCGGGAAATTATGGAATACGGCACGGCCCTGGGCAACAAATGGGGCATCGGCAGCACGCGCAACAACGGCGTGCTCCTGCTGCTCAAGGCGCGGGGGACGGGCGATGAGCGCTATATCGATGTGGCCATTATGACCGGCCGGGGGCTGGAAGGGGCCATTCCCGACGCCTATGCGTCCCGGATTATCCGCAACATAATGGGACCGGAACTGCGGGAAGACCGGTATATGCCGGCCGTCGCCAAGGCCTGCGCCGAACTGATGGCCCTCGCGGCGGGAGAAATCTCCGAGCCCCGGGATGATGAGGAAGAAGATATGACCGAGACCATCGTTTTCGTCATCATTCTCCTTATTCTCATCTTGTTGATCGTATTCGGGCGTTCCGGCAGAAACAACGGCAAGGGCGGCTCTTCCGGCGGAAGCCGCGGCGGAGGCGGGCCCGTCATCTTCTTCCCGGGCGGCGGCCGTTCTTCCGG
>CAMNQO010000194.1 GCA_946549475.1 uncultured Bacteroidales bacterium | reverse complement strand
GGGGACGACCCTCTATGTGTGCGTCGCGCCCGGCACCTATACGGATTTTTGCGTGGAAGTGGCATATACAGGCTCCACAGGACAGGCGCATTATACTTGGCGCAGCGACCTGGCGGTGAGCCGTTCGACCATCAAGAGACTGACGGTCGATTTTACCGATGTGGTGGAATACACCGACCTGACGACCCTGCATCCCGTATCTCGCACGGCGATGGACGCCCAGACGGCCAACTGCTACCTGATTACGGACAACACTTCCCGAAAATATCGCTTCCCGGTCACGGTCAAAGGCAACGGTGTGCCGACGCAATATTGTGAAGACAATGATTATCCGGTCAAAATATCCCCGAAGGATATCAAGGAAGTCTATGTGTATTACCGTACGGGGCTGGGTGCATGTCTGACTGCCGGAACCATCTTTTCCGAAGAACCCGAACTGATAGGGGATTACATTTGCTTCCGGACCCTTTCCATCGCGGCCGGAACTCCGAGTACGCCGGGATCGTCCTGGATGGCTACCGCTACGGATGCCGGTACGGCCCTGATAGCCGTTTCCGCCAATCCGGACTGGTCGTCAGGTGAAGGCATGAATGCACTCTGGTCCTGGATGATCTGGTACAATCCCGTCATCAATGATCATTATTTGCTGGGTGATACATCGCGCAAGTGGCTGAATATCAATCTTGGTGGATGGACGACGGCCTATACTTTGCCATCGGCGGCCGGCAATACGATGCTTCTGGGCTATTACTACCAATGGGGGAGGAAGGACCCCTTTCAACCGGGAAACGCCGCCTTGGCGACACCCTATGTCAGCGCCCTGTCCGATGCGACTTGTACTTTGGAAAAAACTGTGGCTGATCCGATGATTTTCTATGGCTCGCACGATAATGGCGTGGATGACTGGAATCAGGCGGGAGGTTTGTACTACGACTGGTGGAATGCCAGCCAGACCGCTTCCGCACAGACGGGTCTGGATGTCGCCAAGACGATGTGGGATCCTTGTCCGGCCGGCTATCATGTGATGTCTTACACGGCGGCCGAAGCCTTGCGGAATTTCAAGACCAAGAGTGCTTCCGGTACTTCCCTTGGCATCGGAAGCGGATATGCCGTCAATTTCCCGGCGGCTGGCAAGCGTATTCCCGGCAATACCGTTTATGCCACGGAATTTTATTCCTGGCTTTCGACCGGCATTTATAACAATAATATGCGTACCGCTTCATCGTTCCACGGATATACGACCAACGATTCGTCCAGTGCCAATTATCGCAAGTCCGAAATCGTGTCTTACAACCGAAGTCAGGCCCATTCCGTCCGCTGCGAAAAGGAATAGCGTCAGGGCTTCCGGGAGGATATTTTGTGCGATTTCTGAAAAAAGTTGCGGAAGTTTGAGTAAAAGTCGTATATTTGTACGGATATAAATATCAGTTCCTATGCTTGAAAGAAGACAAAATCGTTTTTCGCGGCCCGCCTTTTCCTCGAGTCCGGATCCGGTCTCCCCGGTGAAACCTGTAGAGCCGAAGGCGGAAACGCCTGTTCAGGAGATACCTTCCCGTCCTGTCAAGGAGAAAGTCCCTGCCGGCCCGTCCGGCGGCAGTAACGGTGCCGGCGGTCTCAAGACCGTGATGACCGTGCTCATCGTGGCCGTCGTGGCGCTTGTCGCCGTGCTGGCCTACATCTGGATCAGCAAGCAGAAACTGGTCAACGAACTGGACCTCGAGAAGCAGGAACTGACCGAAAAGATGATGGAACTCCGGAGCGACTACAAAGACCTTTCCTCCGACTACGCCAACATCAACGCACAGTTGGATTCTTCCCGCGAGGAAGTCAACCAGCTCATCGAGCGCATCCAGAAGACCGAAGCGACCAACCGGGCAGCTATCCGTCGTTATGAGAAGGAACTCGGGACGCTGCGCAGCATCATGAAGAGTTATATCGTCCAGATCGACTCGCTCAATACGGCCAACAAGAAACTCAAGGCCGACGTGGCTTCCGCCCGGAAAGATCTCTCCGAGAGCCGGCAGCGGAACGAGGAACTCTCCCAGGCGGTGGATGACCTCAGCGGCAAGGTGGCGGCCGGCAGCGTGCTCAAGGCCCGCGGCATCCGCCTGGAAGGCTTGCGTAAGAACGAGCGGGTGACCGACCGTGCCGGTCAGGTATTCTCCTTGCGGACCAGCCTGAGCCTGATTGAGAATGACCTGGCTCCCAAGGGTCCGGTGACGGTCTATGTCCTGGTCCGGAATGCGGACGGCGATCTGCTCGTCAATCCCGAGCAGCCCGCCTCGATGATGCAGGAGGAGCAGGAAGTGGTGGTCTCCGCCAGCCGTGAAGTGGACTACAACGGTGCAGAGGTCGAGTTGAGCATCTATCTCAAGAACATGGGCAAACTGACCAAGGGTGTCTATTCGGTCGAGATATATACCGACAACCACAAACTTGGAGCGACCGAATTGATGTTGCGTTAGGTTTGGTTTGCCGCACGGAAAGGACACCGGCGCGATGGTCTATCTCCATATCCCGTTCTGCAAGAGTTTCTGCACCTATTGCGCCTTTTATTCGGAATTGCTTTCTCCCGGACTCGTCCGACGCTATGAGCGGGCGGTGATGGCGGAAATGCAAGCCCGGGAGCCGGAAATCCGCCGGACCCTGACGACCCCCACCCTCTATATCGGAGGCGGCACCCCTTCGGTGCTGTCTCCGATAGTTTTGCAGCGCCTGACCGATGCCCTCGCCGGGATTACGGGCGGCCGCTATGGGGAATTTACCGTAGAAGTCAATCCGGATGATGTCACGCCCGCGTATGCCGCGTTTCTCAAAGGCCTCGGCGTGTCGCGGGTGAGCATGGGGATTCAGTCTTTCGACCGGCATACGCTCTCCTGGATGGCCCGCCGGAGAGGGGGGTGGGGTTCTCCCCTTTTAATTTCCCCAGAACACCCCCGGCCTCCTCCCTGGGGGGGGCGAAGGAAAGCCCTTCCTCCTGAACTCCCGCGTGGGCGTTAACACCGGCGACATGGTTGTAGGAAACATGGGTACAACCCGCAAGCTGAACTACACTGTCATGGGTAACAACGTGAACCTTGCCTCCCGTCTTGAAGGTACAAACAAGGCCTACAAGTCATGGATTATGTGTTCCGACAGCACCTGGAAGGAAGCAACTGCCCGTGAGCACAGCGACTCGCTGATTGCCCGCCGCTTTGACTGTGTACAGGTTGTGAATGTGGTTCAGCCGGTACAGATTTACAATATCCTTGGTCTTAAGAGTGAACTTCCGGCAGAACAGATTGAGGCTGCCGAGATCTTCA
>CAMNQO010000193.1 GCA_946549475.1 uncultured Bacteroidales bacterium | reverse complement strand
ACGACGAGAAGGACTCCATCGGCAAGCGCTACCGCCGTCAGGACGCCATCGGCACGCCTTTCTGCATTACCGTGGACCACGACAGCCTGGAAAACGGCACCGTGACCCTGCGCTACCGCGATTCGATGCGGCAGGATCGCGTCAAAATCGAAGACCTGCCCGCCCTCATCCACAAACAAGTGGATCTCGGCATCCTGCTCCGCAACCTGTAGAAAATCATTAAAATCTGATAGATATGCACCGATTCTGTTTTTCTGTCCAGATGGGATTCCTGACCCTCCTGACTTTTCTGGTCTCCTCATTTTCGCTTCGTGCGGCGGAGATTGCCGTCAATGATCCGGTAGCGGCACCGGAGGCCGTCATCGTCTGCGGCAACGCCCGCTTCACCGTCCTGACGCCGCAACTCATCCGGATGGAATGGGCGGAAGACGGTGTGTTTGAGGACAACGCCAGCCTCGCAATCGTCAACCGCCGGCTGGAGGTCCTTTCCTTCAAGAAGAGCGTCGGCAAAAATTCCGTGACGATCAAAACGGATGCTCTCACCCTCAAATACAAGGGCCCCGGCCGTTTCGATGCCAAAAATCTTTCCGTCGAATTTACGATGAAGGATGCCCGTGGCAAGAAAGGCGTCCGCAAGGTCAAATGGACCCCCGGAGCGGATGACAGCGGCAACCTGATGGGTACTTTCCGTACCCTCGACGGCTGCAAGGGATTCGAGCAGATCAACTACAAAGGCGACGAATATGAGAAAGGCGTCCTCTCGCGTGACGGCTGGGCGCTGGTGGACGAGAGCGACCGTCACCTCATCGTCAAGGATGATTCCGACTGGGGCGAATGGGTGGCCGCCCGGCCCGAAGGCGACCGCCTCGACTGGTATCTCTTTGCCTATGGACACGAATACAAGAAAGCCCTGACCGATTTTACCAAGGTGGCCGGCAAGATTCCCCTTCCGCCCAAGTTCGTTTTCGGCTACTGGTGGAGCCGTTACTGGCAGTACAGCGATTTCGAGTTCATCGGCCTGGGCAAGGAAATCCGCTCCCATGGCATCCCGATGGATGTGATGGTCATCGACATGGACTGGCACGACATCTGGACCTTGCAGCGCAGGCAGCCCGTCAGGGATGAGTTCGGTCAGCGCATCGGCTGGACGGGCTATACCTGGCAGAAAGAACTCTTCCCGGATCCCGCCCTCACGCTGGGCCAGTTGCACCGGATGAACATGAAGACTTCGCTCAACCTGCACCCCGCCTCGGGCATCCAGCCCTACGAGGACTGCTATGAGCCTTTCGTGACAGATTATCTCTCCCGGACCACGGAATACGACGGTCCCGAGGGCTACCGTTATAAAGAAGGAGATACCCTGCTCTACTTGCGCAGCGACCCGAAGACCCGTTCTGCCCGTCTGGCCAAAGAAGGGGAGAAGGCCCCGGTGCCTTTCCGCATCGACCAGAAGGCCTGGGCGGATGCCTATTTCAATTCGGTGATCCGTCCGATGGAGCGTCAGGGCGTGGATTTCTGGTGGCTGGACTGGCAGCAGTGGAAACTCAGCGAGTACATCCCCGGCCTGAGCAATACTTTCTGGCTCAACCACACCTTCTTCAACGACAAGGTGCGTCAGAGCAAGAGCTTGGGACTGTCGGCCGACCGTCCCCTCATCTATCATCGCTGGGGCGGCCTGGGCAGCCACCGCTATCAGATCGGTTTCTCGGGAGATGCCTATGATACCTGGGATGTGCTGAAATTCCTGCCTTATTTCACGGGTACCTCTTCCAATGTGGGTTACGGTTACTGGGGCCACGACATCGGCGGGCACATGGTGCTCGGCGGAACGGATCCCTACAAACCGGAAATCTACACCCGCTGGTTGCAGTACGGCGTGTTTACGCCCATCTTCAAGACGCACTGTACCAAGAACGCGGACATCGAGCGCCGTGTCTGGACCTATGAGCCGAAATACTCCGGTCCGATGCGTGAGGCCATCCGTCTGCGCTACGACCTCTCTCCTTATATCTATCAGGCCGCCCGCCAGGCGTATGATACGGGCATCTCCATCTGCCGCCCGATGTATTATGACTGGGCGGAAAACGAAGAAGCCTACACGATGAAGGAGCAGTATATGTTCGGCGACGCCATCCTTGCGACGGCCGTCTGCGAGCCTGTCGATGCGGCTTCCGGCCTGGCTCCGCGTACGGTGTGGCTGCCGCAGGGGTCCGACTGGTACGACATGGCGACCGGCATGCTCTACAAAGGCGGCCAGACGCTGACCTTGCAATATACCCTCGACGAGAATCCCTGGTATGTCAAGGCCGGCTCCATCATCCCGATGGCCGATCCCGACCTCACCTCCCTTCAGGAGAAGAGCAATGTGCTGCGTCTGCTCGTCGTTCCCGGAGACGGGGAGAGTACCTGTACGCACTATGAGGATGACGGGACTTCCCAAGCCTATGGCCGGGAGTTTGCGCAGACCCGTATCGTCAAGGAGTCTTCGCCGGAGTCCTGCCGTGTGACCGTCTGTGCCCGTGAAGGATCGTATGCCGGCATGGACCCCACCCGCCGGGTGCAGGTTGTGCTCGAAGGCGTATTTGTGCCGTCTGCCGTGACGCTTTCCTTCGGCGGGGACGCTTCACCCGTCACGATTCCTTATGCCGCTTTCCCGGAAGATACGCCCGACAAGGCCACTTGGAAGTATGTCGGAAAGGACCTTGCGGTGGTCGTCAGCCTGCCTGAGGCCGATGCTTCCCAAGCCGTGTCTCTCGAATGTCGTTATGATGTGAAAGCCCTGGCCGATGCTGCCGGAGTTGACGCGGCTTCCGTGGACAGCCGGCTGCTGCGCGGAAAGAAAGGCCTCTTCAACCGCATGATGAAACTCACGCCGGTGCTCAAGGATGTCTTCAATACCTGCGTCGATCCCTATAAGTTGCTTTCCCGTCCTTTCCTCAAACTCGCGCAGGGTGCCAGCCACATCGATGCCGAGCCCCGGATGATGGTGAAGTTCCTGGAGGACATCGATGTCAAGAGCGTGGAAGAGGATTTCCTTCAGGAACTGGAGGGTATGCGTGCCACCGAAAAATCGCCCGAAAAGGCGGAGCGGAAGGCCGCCCGCATCCTTCAGGCCGTCGAAAGCATCAAAGCGCAGAGTAAACTGTAAAAAGTACCCCTCAGGATCAGATGACGGCCTGGAACTCGGAGAGGAAGCGCAGGTCGTTCTCGAAGTAGTGGCGGAGGTCGTTGACCTGCCACTTGAGCATCGCGATGCGCTCAAGTCCCATGCCGAAGGCGAAACCGCTGTATTTCTTGGAGTCGATGCCGCTGGCTTCCAGGA
>CAMNQO010000192.1 GCA_946549475.1 uncultured Bacteroidales bacterium | reverse complement strand
CCGCCGCTTGTTTCTCCTTGTCGCAGCGCTCTGCCTTTCGGCGGCACTTTTTGCCTGCAAAAACGGAACAACGGCGCAGGATGGCGTCACCGTCGCCCGTATCAAGGAACGCGGGATGCTTCTGGTGGGGACGACCGGCGACTATCGCCCCCTCAGTTTTCGCGAGGAAGACGGCCGCTATTGGGGATTCGGCATCGAACTGGCCGGGGCCATCGCAAAGACGCTGGAGGTGGATATACAATATGTGCCCACCTCCTGGCCATCGCTGACGGATGATGTGCTGGCGGACCCGCAAGTCTTCGACCTGGCGCTTGGCGGCATCACGATTACCGAGGCCCGCAAGCGGCAGATGCTGATGAGCGAGGGGTATCTGGCCAACGGGAAAACTTTTCTCTGCCGCAGCGAAGATACCGGGAAATACCGCTCGCTGGAGGATTTGGACCGGTCCGAGGTGCGCGTGATGGTCAACCCCGGCGGACTCAACGAGCGCTTTGCCCGGGAGCACCTTCCGCACGCGACTCTCCTTGTCCATCGCGACAATGAAGAAATCCCCGGAAGGGTGGCCGCAGGGGAGGCGGATGTGATGATTACGGAAATCACGGAGGCTCCCTGGTATGTGCGGAACGATGCCCGTCTGGCCGCCCCGCTGATAGATCAGCCTTTTACACACGGGGAAATCGGGGTCTTGATGAAAAAGGGGCAGGACGATCTCCTGACCTTGGTCAACGGGGTCATCCGGCAAATGAAAGCAGACGGCTCGCTTCAGGCCCTGCGGGAGAAATACGGGCTCTGAGCACAATATTTATATGGTATAAAATCCTTCCTTCTATGAAAGCAAGCATCCTGACGATATTGTTCGTTTTCTTTGCGGCGGTGGCCTATGTCGTCTGGCATCTGTGGCGGCTGACGCCGGGAGGCTGGGGCCCCAAATGGGCGGTCGTCCTCTTGTTTCTCCTGTGGATGGCGGCGGCCTTCGCCAGTATGGGGCTTCGCAGCCGGACGCCCGTTTCCCTGATTACGGCCCTGTACGAAATCGGTCACCCCTGGATGATAGCCTGGCTGTATCTGCTGATCGCCTTTCTTGTGGCCGACCTGGGGGTACTGCTCGGGCTGATTCCCAAGAGCGTGCTTGCGGGCAACGGCTGGACGATGGTCTCTCTGACAGGCGTCATCGCCCTGGTCCTGGCGGCCGGCGGCATCCATTATCATCATAAGTACCGGGAAGAACTGACCATCCATACCGAAAAGGCTTTGCCCCGGCCCCTGACCGTCGTACTGGCCAGCGACCTGCATCTGGGCTACAGCAACCGCAAGGGGGAACTCCTTCGCTGGATTGATTTAATCAATGCCGAAAATCCCGATCTGGTGCTTTTCGGCGGCGATGTCGTGGATATCCAGGTGCGGCCGCTGCTGGAGGGAAATTTCGCCGAGGCGTTCGCCCGCCTGCAAGCCCCGGTCTATACGGTCCTGGGCAATCACGAGTATATCGGTCAGGAGCGGGATGCGGAACAATTTTTCGCTGACGCCGGCATCACCCTGCTGCGCGACTCGGTGGCCCGTTTTGAAGGACTGACCCTCATCGGGCGGGACGACCGCAGCAACCCGCGCCGCAAGCCCCTCTCGCAACTGGTCCCCGATACGGAGGGCTTCAGCATCTTATTGGACCATCAGCCGTTTCATCTCGAAGAGGCGGAGGCCGCGGGCATCGACTTCCAGTTCAGCGGACACACGCACCGGGGACAGGTCTGGCCGCTTTCCTGGGTGACGGATGCGATGTATGAGCGGTCCTGGGGGCACCATCAACGCGGAAATACGCGCTATTATGTGAGTTCCGGACTGGGTATCTGGGGCCCGAAAATCCGTATCGGCACCCGCTCGGAATATTTAGTTTTGCATATCCAATGAACGATTTTATCATCCGAAAGGCGGAGCCGCGCGACCTGGACGCGGTAAACCGGCTCCTGCAGCAGGTGCTGGCCATTCATCACGCGGGGCGTCCGGATCTCTTCCAAGCGTCGGGAAAGAAATATACGGACGCGGAACTCCTCGACATCTTCGCCCATCCCCGCAAGCCGGTCTTCGTGTACGAGAAAGGCGGGGCTGTCCTGGGCTATGCTTTCTGTGAACTCCGGCAGCAGGGCAGCGGCAGCCTGCGCCCGCTCACCACGCTCTACATCGACGACATCTGCGTGGAGGAAAATGCGCGGGGAATGCACGTTGGCAAGGCGCTTTTCGAGTATGTGAAGAATTTTGCCTCAGAGCAGGGCTGCCACAATATCACGCTGCACGTCTGGGCCTGCAATCCCGGCGCGCAGGCTTTCTACGAGGCGATGGGAATGACCCCGCAATACACCTCGATGGAACTTATCTGTCGATGCCGCCGATGTGCATCAGCCCGCGGAGGATGCGGTCAAGGGCTTCGGTGAGGGTGCTGCGGGGGCAGGCGATGTTGATGCGGATGAAGCGGTTGTCGCCGTAGAGCTGGCCGCCGTTGACCCAGACTTTCTCTTCCTTCAGCAGGAACTCTTCCACGGCCTTGCCTGTCAGCAGGCTTCCTGCGGAAGCCCCCGGGGTCTTGTCCGCCAGCGTTCGTCCTTCGGAATGTCCCGAAGGGGCTCCCTTGTCAGAAGCGTTTGCGGCGTCAGGTTCGCAGACGAGCCTGTCGATGCGGACCCAGACGAGGTAGGTGGCTTCGAGCGGCGTGACGGTGCAGGCCGGACATTCGCGGGCGAAGCGTTCACGCAAGTAAAGATAATTGTCGTGGACATAGGCGTTCATTTCGTCCAGCCAAGCCTCGCCCTCGGGCGACCAGGCGGCTTCCAGGGCGGCCGGACCGAACTGGCCCACATCGCAGTGTTCCCAGTCGTTGATGACCCGGTCGAGCCGGCGGCGATATTCCGGACAGGCGGAGATGATATTGGCGATGCACAGACCGGCAATGTTGAACGACTTGGACGGGGAGACGAAACTGATGCTCCGCTCCGCCGCCTCTTCCGAAAGACTGGCAAAGGGGGTATAAGAGGAACCGGGCGGGACAATGTCACAATGGATTTCGTCGCTGATGACGGGAATGTCGTGTGCCTGGCAAATCTCCCACAGGCGAAGCAGTTCTTCCCGGCTCCACAGACGACCGGAAGGATTGTGCGGATTGCACAGCAGGAATACCTTGGCCCGAGGGTCGGCGCAGCAACGCTCGAAATCTTCGAAGTCCAGCCGATAACTTCCGTCAGACTCATGATAAAGCAACTTGTTTTCAAGCAGGACGCAGCCGGTGTTGCGGATGCTGGAGAAAAAACAGTTGTAGGCGGGCGTCTGCATAATGAC